>JAFGTC010000003.1 GCA_016934335.1 Candidatus Omnitrophota bacterium
CCCAAGCGTCGTCGTAGGCGAAGAAAATATCGTCTTTTTGTTGTTCGTCTTTCTCGATGTCGCCGATCCAAAAATGCGAGGGCGCCCTGGGCAGCTCGTAACTCGCCAGCGGCAAAAGATTTTGAGATGTTTTCATTAGATTGTCGAAAGGGCGCTCAAATAAAAACAAGCGGGTATCAAAGTCATCATCGGCGATTACAAATAAATCATTACCGATGGTTGCATCTTCATATTGATGCGAAGCATCTTCAAAAACTGCGTCTCCAAAACCAGCATGGTAAATGCGCTTAAAAGGATTGGAAATTTCCGACCCTTCGACAAACAGGCTGTATGAATGGACGGCATATCGATCATATATAGACAGGTTTGGATCATCCACATACTGAATGTATTCGATTTGTCCTCCATCGGCCGCCAGAACCAGGCTGTCCCTATCCCCTGAAATTTGAGATAAAATTGACATTCGATACGGGCGGCTGTTTTGGATAAGAGTCGTGTTGAGCTTCAATCCATAGCGAAGATGAAAATTTTGCGAGGGAGGCTTATTGATCAGTATTTCAATAGGTTCTGCTTGTTCTTGATCTTTCGATGCAGCAACCACATCCATGAGTCCATCGCCGTTAAAATCGAAATCCTGGAAAATTTCTACGTTTCTGATTGTAGTATCAAATAAAAGATCCCCTGCCAGCATATCATTCTCATTCCGGAAAAGATCTTCACCGACTGCGAGATTGTGAATAAAAAAGAAACTCAATAACAATGTCTTGTAAAAGCATTTAAACATGGCCGCCTCCTTACGAACACGTTTCTACGCTGCTTCGATGATGATTCCCTACAAAAAAACTCTAATATTTCATTCTTAAAAGAAGATATATCGCGCCGCCTCAGAACCATCAACTTTTTTTACAAAACAATACAAAGCACATTGCTATTTATATGCAAGTTATAATATTATAATGATTTATGAAGCCATATTCATGAATGTTTATATAGACATAATGATATTGCAACCAATATCCGGAATAAACAAAAACCAACGCCAATCCTCCCACCCCGCGCTCTTTAACGTATACAGCCGTACATCCACCCGATCACTCACCGTCGCCGATTAAAGGCGCCTCACCCCAAAACACCTCCCTATTTATAGGAAGCCTTCTCCAAAATCGGCGGCCTCCCAAAAAATTTTCCACCACAAAAAAGTCGGATTACATGAATTTTCGAAGCGCTCTCCTAAACTAATAAAAATGATAAATAAAGTAATAAATAACAATAAACACAAATAAATCAAATGGTTGCATATAATTCACCAAGAACGAACCGCCAGTCTTTCGCCCAAAAAAATATTTCCCAAACTGTTGGGCTGTATGATAACACCCAAACAGTTGAGGCCCATCCAAGCCTGCAAGCGGCGCCAATCATGCGCATCGAGCCGCCCCCAAAATCGCTTCCTCCCCCCCCCGAATGGGGATGGCCGTAAATCTGGGGATAGCCGCAAATCGCGATTTTTGCTATGGTAAATGCCTGAAACAAGAGGATCGATGTCGCCAAATCAACACAACGTCATCCCGCCCATCCGCGATGGGTTCATCCAAGAAAAATGAATTTAAAAATCCGGAGGAAATCACCATGCATCAAATGAACCGGCGACGGTTTTTACAAAGTTCTCTCGCAGGCGCGGGCGCCCTCGCAGCCGCATCGGTCTGGGCCGGCGACGCCGCCGTCCAATCCGCCGCATCCGGCGCCGCCGACCGCGTCGCTCTCGGCAAAACCGGAATCACCGTCTCCCGACTGGCCATGGGCAGCGGTATGCACGGCAGCCGGCGCGAATCCGACCACACCCGCCTGGGACAGAAAAAATTCACCGAACTCTTTCGCCACGGCTTCGATAACGGCCTCAATTTCTTCGACATGGCCGACCTCTACGGCAGCCACCCCTTCATGAAAAACGCCCTCGAGGGAATCCCGCGCGACCAGTACGCCCTCCTGAGCAAAATCTGGTTCCGGGGCGGCGACTGGATCCAGCCGTCCGGCGGCGCCAAAGAAGAAGTCGAACGCTACTGCAAAGAGCTCGGAACCGACATGATCGACGTCGTCCTCATCCATTGCGTCACCAACCCCGCCTGGCCGGACGAACTGGAGCGCGTACGCGACGAACTGTCCGAGCTGAAGCAGAAAGGCGTCGTTCGCGCCGTCGGCTGCTCCTGCCACGGCCACGAAGCCCTGAAAGCCGCCGCCAACCACCCCTGGACCGACGTCATCTTCGCCCGCATCAACAACGCCGGCCAAAAAATGGGCGGCTCGCCCGAAGAAATCTCTAAAACCATCGCCCAAGCCCGCCAGAACGGCAAAGCCGTCGTTGGCATGAAAATCTTCGGCGAGGGAACGCTGACCGAACCCGACCAGAAAGACGCGTCGCTTCAATACGTCCTCAAAAACAACATCGTCGACGCCATGACCATCGGCATGCTCAGCACTCAGCAGGTCGACGACAGCATGACGCGCATCGAAAAAGTCTTGAAAAGTTGACGGCGCCGCGTTAATTGGCCAAGATATTTAGATATTCTCAAATTATTATATATGTAATATAAAGCCGCCATTCAGGAGATCCCCCATGACCGGTATACGGTTTCATCAGCCAGCCTTCGTTGCCCTAGGCTTGCTCTTAACTCTCTTTATGCTCCTCGCCTCGCAGGCCGTCTGCGACGTCCAAATCTGGGAGGAACAAATCACCATTCCGACCTACGAAGTCGGCCCGCCGGATCCGATCCCCCGCTTCTACGAAGGCCGCGTCTATCAAGGCGCGCAGGGCCGCATCTATCCGTACCCCATGTCCGACGTCCTGTCCGATAATCTGATCGACAAAACGTACAACGCCGTTTACCTGGAAAACGAATACGTCAAAATCTGCGTCCTCCCCGAAATCGGAGGGCGCATCTTCACCGCCCTCGATAAAACCAACGGCTACGACTTCTTCTATCGCCAGCACGTCGTCAAACCGGCGCTCATCGGCATGCTGGGCGCATGGATCTCCGGCGGCGTCGAGTGGAATTTCCCCCACCATCACCGCTCCCGCACCTTCATGGAAATGGATCACATCATCACGGCCAATCCGGACGGGAGTAAAACAGTTTGGATGGGCGAACTCGAGCGCCGCCACCGCATGCGCTTCTTGCTGGGGTTGACCCTCCACCCCGGCAAATCTCTCCTCGAAGCGACGATCAAAATCTTCAACCGCACGCCCTACGTCAATTCGTTTCTCTACTTCGCCAATCCCGCCGTCCACGTCGACGAGACCTACCAGGTTATTTTCCCGCCCGAAACCGAATATGTAACCCAGCACGCCAAGCGCGAATTTTCCGAATGGCCCGTCTCCAACAGCCGCTACGGAGGCAAACAATACGACAACGTCGACATCAGCTGGTGGAAAAATCTCCCCGCGCCCGTCTCGTTCTTCTGCTGGAATTACGAATCCGATTTCTTCGCCGGCTACGATCACGGCAAAGACGCGGGCGTCGCCTACGTCGCTAATCATCATATCGCGCCGGGCAAAAAATTCTTCACCTTCGGCTGCGGCGACTCCGGCAAAATGTGGGATAAAATGCTCACCGACAAAGACGGCCCCTACCTGGAACTGATGGCCGGCGCCTATTCCGACAACCAGCCCGACTACAGTTGGACGCAGCCCTACGAAGTCAAAACCGTCAAGCAATACTGGTTCCCGATTCGCAATCTGCAAGGCATGACCTACGCCAATCTGGAAGGCGCCGTCAATCTGGAATGGATCGATTCAAATTCCGTCAAAATTCGGCTAAACAGCGTCTCCGAACAGAAAAACGCCAAAATCATCCTCAAGGAAGGCGAACGAGTTCTTTGCGAAATGCCGGCCGACGTCAGCCCCTCGCAGCCCTGGCAGGGTGAAATTTCCAAAACCGGCGGCATCGAGAAAGAAAATTTGACTCTCCTGTTCGTTTCCTCCGGCGGGCGGGAACTGCTTCGATACAAGCCGGAGCAGCGCCCCGGCGATCCCATGCCCGAGCCGGTCTCTCCCCCCAAGCCTCCTGAAGAGATCGAATCGAACGAAGAACTCTATCTCGCCGGCCTGCGCCTGGATCAATTTCATAACGCGCAGGTCGACCCCCTTCCCTATTACGAAGAAGCGCTGCGCCGCGATCCGGGCGATTCGCGCGTCAACACGCAACTCGGTATTCTCTACTGCAAACAGGGGCGCTTCGCCGAGGCGGAGGAAAAACTGCAAACCGCCGTCGACCGGTTGTTCAACAATTACACGCGCCCGAAAGACGGCGAAGCGTATTACTATCTCGGCGTCGCCCAACAAGCCCAAGGTAAATACAACGAAGCATACGACGCCTTCTACCGGGCGGCGTGGAGTCTGGCCTGGCGGGCGGCGGGCTATTTCTCTCTGGCCCAACTCGACTGCCTGGCGAACGATTTTACCGGCGCCTTGGATCATCTCGATCAATCGCTCGCCTTCAACGCGCTGAACACCAAGGCGCTGAATTTAAAAGCCGCCGTCCTGCGCAAACTGGAGCGATTCGACGACGCCAATCAATGCCTCCTCCAAGCCGCCGCCATCGATCCCCTGGACCTCGGTTCGCGCAACGAACGCGCCCTGCTTTATCGAGCCTGGAATCAGCCCGAACAAGCGGAAATGGTGGAAGCCTTCCTGCGCTCGGTCATGAAGGATCCCATCCAGTCGAATTTGGAAATGGCGGTCGATTATGGAAACGCAGGCTTCTATGACGAGGCGATCGGAATCTTATCCCGCCTGGATGCGGCCGCCGCAGCATCCGGCGAAAACATCTCGATGGTCTATTATTACCTGGCGCATTATTGGGATCAAAAAGGCGACCGGGATCGCGCGCAGAAATTTTACCGGCTCGCCGCCGAAGCGCCCGCCGACTTCGGCTTCCCCCTTCGCCTGGAATCGATCGATGTTCTGCAGAAAGCGATCGCCCAAAATCCCGGCGACGCGATGGCCCCTTATTATCTGGGCAATTTCCTTTTCGATCGCCAGCCCCAGAAAGCCATGGAGCAATGGCGGCTGGCCGCCCGGCGGGGCTGCTCCTATTACGTGAATTACCGCAATCTGGGCTACGCGTGCGCCGAAGTCGAAAACGATCTCGCTCAGGCGATCGCCAACTATGAAAAAGCCCTGGAGCTCCAGCCCGACGATCCGCGCATCTACTATGAACTCGACCGCCTCTACACGCAGCGGGGCGACAGAGCCGAAGACCGCCTCGCCGTCATGCAAAAGCATCTCGGCGTCATTCAACAGCGGGACGATGCGCTGCAGCAAATGATCGCTTTATATGTCCAGGTCGGCGAATACGACAAGGCCGTCGAACTTCTGACCGCCCGCCATTTCCACACCTGGGAAGGCGGCGGAAAAATTCATGACGTGTACGTGGACGCCTATCTGCTGCGCGGCCTGACGCGCATGAAGGAAGACAGATTCGAGCAGGCCCTCGCCGATTTTCAAGCCTCGCTCCTCTATCCCGACAACCTGGAAGTCGCCAAGCCGATCGTCGACGAAAAAGCCGCGCGGGCGTTTTATCTCATCGGATCGGTTTATGAACAACTGGGCGACGCCGAAAAAGCGCACGACTATTATCAACAAAGCTCCGGCATCCCGACCGATTCGCCTGAACTCGATTTCTATCAGGGATTGGCGCTTAAGAAGTTGGAGCAGCCCGAGCGAGCCGGCCGGATTTTCGATCGCATCATCGCCCAGGGAAAAGAGAGGCTGACTCAAGCGGAACGCGCCGATTTCTTCGCCAAGTTCGGCGAAAGGCAGACGCCCCAAGTTCGCCTGGCCATCGCCCATTACATCCAAGCTCTGGGTTGGATCGGCAAGGGCGACGCCCAAGCGGCCGCCTCCGAATTGCGCCAGGCCATCGAACTGAATCCCAACTATGCCTGGGCGAAAATGCACTTATCGGAATTGCCGTAATTCCTAGCAAAAAGATCGATCGAGTAAATCACCGATCAAGAAATCCAACGCCCGAGGAGAAAAGACTTTCCCCTCGGGCGTATTTTTCTTGAGAGGAGAGCCATATTTTCATCTTGCAGCGAATCAAACCGGAAATAACCTCCAATAGATAATGCGGAAAAAGCGACCAGAAATGCTATAATTATGGATAACATGCTTCATATCTAGCCGCCGAAGACTTCTTTATTGATTTCCTCGCAGGCTTCATCAAAGTCATGTGTCACCGTTTTTCCATTTCGCAAGGCTTCAAGGCGCGGTTCCACAACTTCGCGGATTCGAGCCGCTTCTTCAGGGCCGATATCGCTCTCCTCCGAGATGTGAAAGAACTTGCGCAAGGCCGCCCTCACCACTTCGCTTGCGCTTCCGTAAAGACCGCTATCAACACGTTCCTTCACCATGTTCTCGAGTTCTTCCGGCAACGATACGTGCATGCGTGATACCCCCATTTGAGATAGATTCTCTACCTAATATTATGCAGGGATGATTAAAAATGTCAATTTTTATCATCGTCTTTCCTTGATTCGTACAAGAACAGGCTGCCCTTCAAGCCGCCTCACGCTCGTTTTCCTCACATTCAAAAGGCTTCACAATTGGCCGCTTATACGGATTGACCGTCATGATCTGACGCCTTCCTGATTCAGGCCATTTCCCGGGCGCACTCAGCAAAAAGGGCGGATTCTACATCCGCCCTTCCAAGTCGTCAACCTGTTTTTTGCCCGTCGGCCTTATCCGTTCTTTTGGGCGAAATCGGCCATGAAGTCGGCCAGCGCTTTCACTCCCTCGAGGGGAAAGGCGTTGTAAATGGAGGCGCGCAGACCGCCGACCGAACGGTGGCCTTTGAGCGTACACAATTGATTTTGAGCCGCTTCGGCCACGAATTTTTTTTCCAATTCTTCATTGTCGCCGGCGACGCGGAAGACGACGTTCATGGTCGAGCGGTCTTCCGCCGGAATGGGGCTGTAAAAGAAACCGTTGTCGTCGATGGCTTGATAGAGAATGCGGGCTTTCTCTTCATTGATTTTCTGCATGGCCGGAATTCCGCCCCGCTCGAGAAGCCATTCGAAGACCAGCATGGACATATAAATGGCGAACGTGGGCGGCGTATTGTAAAGCGAGCCGCCATTGATGTGCGTGCGGTACTGCAGCATGGTCGGCAGATTTTCAGAGGCGCGCTCCGCCAGATCCTTGCGAACGATGACGACGGTTACGCCCGACGGCCCGATGTTTTTCTGCGCGCCGGCGAAGATCAAACCGAATTTGGATATATCCAGCGGACGCGAGAGGATGTCCGACGACATATCGGCGACGAGAGGAACGCCGCCCGTTTCGGGAAACTGTTTAAATTGCGTGCCGAAGATGGTGTTGTTGGAGCACATATAAACATACGACGCCTCGCCGGTCAGTTCGATCTCGTCCATCTTGGGCAGACGCAGAAAATTGTCCGCTTCGGTGCTGGCCGCCAGTCGGTATTCGCACAGTTTCTTGTGTTCGGCGATGGCTTTTTTGGTCCAACTGCCGGAATGGATGATATCGACCGGCTTGCCCTGCAGATAAAGATTCATGGGAACCATGGAGAACTGGAGACTGGCGCCTCCCTGCAAAAACAGGACGGCGTAATCGTCGGGGATGTTCAGCAGCCGGCGCAGGCCGGACTCAGCCCGCTCCATGATGCCTGTGAATTCCTTGGAGCGGTGGCTCATCTCCATGACCGACATGCCGCAGTCTTGATAATTCGTCAACTCCGCCTGGGCTTTTTCCAACACCGGCAGCGGCAGCACCGCCGGCCCCGCGCTAAAATTAAAAACTCGATTGGTCATCTTCGATCTCCTTCAAGTCCTCACCCGGCTGAATCGCTGCAACATTTTCATAAAGACAATGCACAAGATTTTGCCACCATTCCCATTGAATGGAAGTGGCGGCTGAACGTCGAGAAAAAAATTAACGATAACGCGTTCATAAAATCGACCATCCCTTTTCAATTCTGAATTCGGCGGCGCAGGCGAAAATCCGCCGGAGGATCGCTCGAATCCAAGCCCATCTTATCTCGCGTTTGAACGAGCGAGGCGGTTTGATATTTTTCCGCTTGCGGTGATAATCCCATTATGCAAAATACGGCGGCGGAATTCCCATCTTCAAGATCTCTTTCGAACGCGACGCCCGGCGAAACGGCGGCGTCACGGGTGAAATCCGTCTCCAGTTGGATCGTCCTCGCCGGTTTGATCGGATTGCTGGTTTGGGGAAGCCGGTATAATCCCTGGCTATGGAAGCGCATCGAATCGACGCCGCCCGGTTATGTTTCTCTGTGGATTTTTCTGATTGGCGCCGTGATTCTTTCCACGCGATTCGCCGATGGATTATGGAGCGCCTACCGGCGCGCCTGCCAGCGAATCTTCGATGGGCTCCTGAAGCGTCCCTGGTTAGGCGGCGCGGCGGTCATCGGCCTCAGCGCCTGCTTCTTCGGATATTTTCGCATTCAACGGGTGGACGCGGGAGACATCCTGGAGTGGATCATGGCGGGCAAACAGGGCAAAGCGTTTCTGGTCGAACATGCGCCGCTTGAAACGCTGATCCGCTGCTGGATTTCCGAGATCCACCGCCTATGGCCCGCCGCCGACCTGATCGTTGTTTATAAAATCCTCATCTGTCTTTACGGGGGAATCTTCGTATGGGCAGTGCTCTGGTTCAGCGCCCGAATGGAGCGGCCTTATCGATTTCTCGCGCCTCTTTTCTTTTTTTCAAGTTCGGCGATGAGCGTCTATCTCGGCTATCTGGAGGTCTACGGCGCCGCCAACCTCGCGCAAAGCGTCTTTTTACTGACTGCGCTTCAATGCTTTCTGGGAAAGCGATCGGCGGCCTCGGCTTCTTTCTGGCTGGGCCTGGCGCTGGCCATGGGATTCTGGCACGGCGTTCTGCTGCCGGCCTATCTGTATCTGCTTTGGAAAATGCGGCGCGGCCTGCACGGCGTGGATTGGGTTCTGCAAGTTCTCCTGCTGATTCTTCCCACCCTATTGGCGCTCATTGGATTAATACCCTACGCCAATCCCTTCGCGGGGATCATCACGCGCCTGAGCGAACCTTCCGTGTTGATTCCCTTCAGCCCCTTCGCACACGCCATGGGATATACGCTCTGGGGGGCGAGGCATTTAGCGGATTGGGCGGCGGAAACGTTGTTGATCGCTCCCGTCGCGATTGGATTACTGACCGGCCGTCTGTTATGCGATTTCAGCCGCATCAGGCTAATTTGGAAATCGGCCGCATTTCGATTTGCGCTGATCGCCTGCGCGGCCGGCTGCGCATTGGGATTTTTCTATCACCCCGTGTTAGGGTTCCCTCTGGATTGGGATCTATATACCTTTATGCATCCCTCATTCGCATTGTTTGGAGTCATGCTGATGAACGATATCGAACGAACGAGACTATGGCGAAAACGGTTGATCGCGCTGGCGCTGGCGGCGGCGGCGCTGGCCTCATGCTGGACGCTGCAGAACGCCTTGTTCTGGCGCTATCCCCTGCTGCTGTCCAAAGCGGGGCCGATAGTCAGCCCGTTCATCCCCGATTTTTATTACAAGAACATGCAGCGCGCCTTCGAGCGGAGCAATCAGGCCAATCTATATTGGCTGGCGGATCGCGCGCTGGAGGAGTCGCCGGAACTCTATCGAGAGATTCTGACCTTTATGGACGACTGGACGGTCTCCACCTTATCCCAACTCCCGCCGCTGGCCTTCGACTACCCCGGCTGGACGTGCGATTTGGCCTTACTGCCCGGGGGCGGAGATCGCGCGCTGATTTTCGATCGTCTGGGCCGCCTTTTCTTGTATGACGGCGCTGCGTTGAAATGGATTTTCGCGCCGAAAGAAGCTTTGCCCAGCCAAGTCGCGGCGGGGGACGTCGAAGCGGACGGATCGGCGATTCTTCTCTGCGAAGACGGGCGTCTGCTCCGCGTGGAGAAGGAAGTTCTCGAGCAGGGCGCGGCACACGGCCTGGTTTGGGGAGACCCGATCCAAGTCTGCGAGTTCCTGCCCGATTCGCCGTCGGAGCGAAATCTGCCGGTGCGAATGGTGGACGTCGCCGTGCGCTCCAGCGACGAGGCGATCTGCGCGGTCGATAATTTCAACCGCGTCTGGGACATAACAAGCAGGACGCTTTTATTGACGGGGCTGCCCTCCTACAATTTGACGCAGGCGCTCCACTTCACCTACGACCGGCAGCCGGTCGTCATCGACGTCAACAACCAACTTTCCTATGATCGCGAAAAAGTCAAACTGCCTTTTCCAACCGCCTGGTTTCACCCCATCGTACGCGATTTTCTCTTTACGCCCGACGAACAGGGCCTCATGGTTCTCGATCTGAACGGCAACATCCATTACATGGGAGCGGCGCCCATTTATAAAAGCGTGGTGCTGCCGGGCGACATCGTCGACCGCTATGAAAAAATGGCCTACCTGGCCGGGCGCGACGCGCTGCTGCTGCTCGACAATCGCTGCCGTCTGCGCGAAGCGGGATTGGATGCGGACGGATCGACGGCCCGGCAAAAAATCAGCAGCATGATCGACGCCGGAAGTTTCGGGACGGCGTTCAACATTCTCAGCGTGCTCTGGCGGCGTTCGAGCATCTTCACGCCCATCTGCTATGAAATGATGGACACCGAAATCATCCGCGACATCCCCGGCGCCATGATGTACCGGCCGGAGGACGCCATCTCCATGTATGTCGACCTGCTGCCCGTGGAAGACGATTTGTCCATACTCATAGACCGGTGGGGGCGATTGACGGCGTATAACAAAGGCGTGCTCTTTTTACTGGAGGGAACCGGCCTGGCCTCCTGGCCGCGCACGGAAGCGATCGACGGCGCCCTGGCGGACGGGCGGGTGTTTTTCTTGTGCAAGGATGGGACGGTATGGCGTTATGAGTTCAACCGGTTCTTCGGCGAGCAGACCTCCCCGTTTCAGCGGACGCCGTCGCTCTGGCAAAATCTCAAGGATTACGGCGAAGAAGAACAGTGGATCGGCGTTGAAGACGCCGGCGGCGGCCGCGAACTGATCGCCATGTCAGCCAAGGGCAAAGCGCTGCGCCTGCCGATTGACGGCGGCGCTCCCCGGGAAGAATTTTCGATTCCCGGATTATCGAAGCCCGTATTTGATTTCGATTACAGGGATGCGCCGGACGGCTTTTCCGTCGCTTATACATCGGATGACGGCCCCGCCTATGTCTATACATCGCACGACCAAATGACGCATGAGGCGCCGAACAGTTACTTCGGCTGGCCGGTGATCAGCGACATCCGCTTTTCAAAAGGGGATGACATCGTCCTGCTCGACAAGTACGGCGTGATCCACCAGTACGATTCGGTCTACCGTTTTTCCGGAAAGCCCTATTCAGTGATTATGGACGCCGTCGCGCTGCGCTTCCTTCCTTCCGGCGGCCGCGCGCAGTGGCTGCGCAGCAATGGAGAGATTCAGACGCTGCGCGTGCGCGAATTTTAAACGGACCATTCATGCTTGGATGAGTCATCGTTCATTCAAAGAGTGCGGAGGTTGAATCCCGGAGAAGGCAAGCCCCGACAGCACGTTGTCATTGAATTTGAGAAAAAGATTCATGATAGTATTGCCGTAAGATATCGAGTTGATGCGTCCAATATGTGGAGAGCGATGCAGACCGTCATTTCAGGATGAAGTAGAAAACCATCATTTTTTTGCCCAGCATTCCCTTTTGACGCCGGATAATGTAGGTATACTTTCTACCTGTCTGGAATCATGAAAATTTACATCATGTAGAAACAAGAGAGATTATCTTTTATCTACAATTGCTTTTTGGTTTTGCAACGACCTTACACAAAAAACATCTCCTGAGAAAATCCATCTTACGCCGAAAACCTTTTTAAAGGAATTTTCGATTTGGTGAAGTTTCGCACTTCTTGTTATAGTCTTTCGGGCGCCAGCGCCGTTTTATGCATTTTCGCCATATGGGCTTCCATGAACTTGGATGCGCCTTATTACCTTGCGTTCGATTGGCTTCCTAAGGTTGGCTTACGAATCAGTTTTCGCGTCGATTCGTTTTCGCTGTTTTTCGTCACCCTCATTTGCGGGATCGGTTCATTAGTCTTCTTTTTCTGCGCCGGCTATCTTCCCGGCGACAAATCCCGATCCCGAACGCTCAGCATTTTGCTGCTATTCACATTGAGCATGCTGGGATTGGTCTTATCCGACAATGTATTACTCCTATTTATTTTCTGGGAATTCACAACGATAACGTCGTTCTTTTTAGTGGGAGCGAAATGCGAGAAGAAAGAAGCGAGAGAAGCGGCGCTTCAAGCGCTTTTGGTCACCGTTGCGGGAGGCATGGCGCTGCTGGTCGCCATCCTTCTTTTATTCATGGCGGCGGGAACGCTTGAACTTTCGTCGTTGGAAGCAAACCGCCAATTGATCCAAGACAGTCCATTGTATCCGGTCATTCTGATTCTCATCGCCGCCGGGGCGTTTACAAAATCCGCTCAGTTTCCTTTTCATTTCTGGCTGCCCGGCGCAATGACGGCGCCGAGTCCCGTCAGTGCGTTTCTGCACTCGGCGACCATGGTGAAAGCGGGAATCTATCTGCTGGCGCGCTTCCACCCCATCCTGGGCGAGACGGTTTTGTGGCATGATCTGCTCATTGGAATTGGCGCCGCCACCATGATCGTGGGAGCGAGTTTGGCGCTCGCCAGAACCGACATCAAAGCTCTTCTAGCCTATACCACCGTAAGCGCACTGGGGATGCTTACATTTTTATTGGGTCTCGGAACGACGCTTGCCATGAAGGCGGCGCTTGTGTTTCTGCTGGTTCACGCCTGCTATAAAGCGGCTCTTTTTATGGTCGCCGGCTCAATTGAAAAACTGGCGGGGACGCGGGATCTGGATCGGCTCCACAGCCTGGGGAAAATGTCGCCGGCTTTATGGTGCGCCGCGGCTTTACCGGCGTTGTCCATGTGCGGCCTCCCTCCCATGCTGGGCTTCATCGGCAAAGAACTGATTTATGAAGCCAAGTTAATCGCACCCACGATCGATGAATTGTTTCTCTTGATTGGATTCACCGCGAATGCGCTGACCGTCACGGCGGCGCTTCTGGCCGCCGTGAAGCCGTTCATCCCTCGAACGATGGACAGCCCGCCGAAAAGAAAACTGACGCTTCCCTTGCTGGCGCCTCCCATCATCCTGGGAATCGTGAGCCTTGCATGCGGTCTTTTTCCAACCTGGGTTGGAGACAACCTTTTAGAGCCCAGTTTTCAAGCCCTGAAAGGCGAGCCTTCGCAGATCAAACTCAAACTATGGCATGGCGTCAATCCTGTTTTCATATTGAGCGTTCTTACGCTTGTTACCGGGGCGCTTATTTATTGGATTCATTCTTATTTCGCCCGAATGGTTTCTGTTGTGGAGCGATGGTCGTCGCCATTCGCCCCGGAACGATTGTATGCTCAATTGGTAAAACGATTTGTGCAATTCGCTTCGCTTCAAACACGCCTGGCGCAAAATGGAAGTCTTAATTTCTACCTCACTGTAACGTTGTGCTTCGCTTCCTTGCTGCTGGCGGCGGCGTTCTTTTCTTTACCCGAAAAAGCCGTGGATTTGTCGCTTCTGATTCATTTGAAGACGTCGCTCATCATATTGGGCGCGGCGGCGGCCGCCGTGCTGTCCATTCGCGCTCAATCCATGTTGGAAGCCGTTCTTCTGTTGGGCGTAGTCGGTCTTGGCGTCACTCTGTTTTTTGTTTTTTACGGGGCGCCGGATTTAGCGCTGACTCAATTTTTAGTCGAATTGCTGCTGCTGGTTCTCATCGCCTCCATTTGGTCTCGCCTGCCGGCCTTCAGGCCGGATACGCCAAAGAGAGAGAAGCGCCGCGATCTTTTTGCAGCCTGCATTTTGGGCGTTTTTCTGAGTTACTTTGTCTTGCAAGCCGTTTTTCTGAATGAGCACAACGCCATTTCGGAATTTTATGCGCAGAATGCAGCAACCGAGGCGTTTGGACGAAACGTAGTGAATGTGATTCTGGTCGATTTTCGCGCTTTGGATACTATGGGCGAAATTACGGTTTTAGCGATTGCGATGATGGGGATCATGAGTTTATTAAAAACAAGGAAAACGAAAAGATGAGCCCTTTTTTGCTGCGAACATCCGTGAAGTTCATCGCTCCCATTCAGCTGGCGCTGGCTCTCTATTTTCTTCTCCGCGGGCACAATGAACCGGGCGGCGGCTTTATTGGAGGCCTGGCGGCAGCGTCGGCGGTGCTTCTTTATGGGTTAAGTTTCGGGATTCAGGAAGTCGAATCGAAATTGCCGGTTTCATGGTTTTCATTCGCGCTGTTCGGATTGAGTTTAGCCGTCTTCAGCGCGTTCATCAGCGTCTTTGTCAACCAGCCTTTTTTCACGGGAATATGGGGGCCGGAACTGTACGCGCCGCTTGTGGGGAAATTGAAGTTGGGAACTGTTCTTCTATTCGACATCGGCGTGTTTTGTCTTGTGATGGGCTTCGGCGTCGGCCTGGGATTCACTTTTTTCGCCAAGGAGGCCGAACGATGATCATCGCCTCGTTCATCGGCCTGCTTTACATCGCAGGCTTTTATCTTCTTCTGCGCCGCAGCCTGGTTAGAGCGGCGATTGGAGCGCTCCTGCTCGGCCACGCCGCGAATCTATTGATCTTTGTTTCAGGGGGATTGTCGGCGGGGGCTCCCATTATCCGCGAGGGAGAGGACTCGCTTATTTCGCCATATCCCGATCCGCTGCCGCAAGCCCTTGTCCTCACGGCCATTGTCATCGGGCTGGGCGTAAGCGCCTACTTGCTTGCGCTTATTCATCGAACGGCGGAAATTGCCGGCGGAGACGATATGGACGACTTGAAGGAGGAGGAATGAACAGTAACCTTCTCATTCTTCCAGCAATCGTCCCGTTCGTCTTTGCGCTGGTGATGTTATGGCTTCGCGGCAGGGAAGGCGCCGCGCGATATCTAGCTTTACTATCGGGCGTCATCCAATCGATCGTCGCGGCGCTTCTATTCAAACTAGTATTATCCGAGGGAACTCAAACGCTTGAAATCGGCGGCTGGGAAGCTCCGTTTGGAATCACCTTTGTCGCTGATCTGCTCAGCGCGAGTTTAGCGCTGGTCACCTCATTCGTCTCGCTGGCCATAGCGCTTTATATCTCTGTGGAGAAAGACGAACCGATTACGCACCCATTTACGCTCCCCTTGCTTCAACTCTTGCTGTCCAGCGTGTACGGTGCGTTCCTTACGGGAGATCTCTTCAATCTTTTTGTCTGGTTCGAAGTCATGCTGATTACCTCGTTCGTTCTGCTTTCATTCGGCGACGCCAAGCAGGCGATTGGAGGCGCGATCAAATATGTTCTGCTCAACCTTGTCTCATCCGTTCTTTTTCTGACGGCCATCGGTTTGCTCTATGGAAAAACGGGTACGTTGAACTTCGCGCATATTGCCGCGAGAGTGGGTCATTTAAGCAATGAGCCCCTGCTGATCGGCGCCGCGACGCTTTTGTTTTGCGCCTTTTCCATCAAAGCGGCTCTTTTCCCCGTGCATTTTTGGCTGCCCGCGTCCTATCACCACACGCCCGCCTTCGTTTCCGCGACATTCGGCGGTCTTCTGACCAAGGTCGGCGTTTACGCGATGATTCGCACGTTTACGTTGGTGTTTCCCCTTCAAGGGACATGGCTGCAAACGGCGCTGTGGATCATCTCGATAGCCACCATGCTGTTCGGGGTGTTGGGAGCGGCGTCGCAGATGAATTTTCGCCGCATATTATCCTTCCATATTATCAGTCAAATCGGGTATATGACATTAGGGCTCGCCTTGTGGAGCCCCTTGGCGTTGTCCGCCGCCGTGTTCTACCTTCTTCATCATATTATTGCGAAAACCAACCTCTTTCTTTTTGGCGGACTGGCGGCGAGATTATGCGGTTCAGACGATCTGCGCAAACAAGGAGGGCTGTACAGCAGCCATTTACCAACGGCGATTTTATTTCTCATTCCGGCGCTCTCTCTCGCCGGCATGCCTCCCTTATCCGGATTTTTCGCCAAACTGCTGGTGCTCCAAGCGGCGCTGGAAGCGCATTCGTTAATTTCCGTCATATGTATGCTCTTGGTTGGGCTTGCAACCATGTATTCCATGATCAAAATTTGGTCCGAAGCGTTTTGGAAGCCTGCGCCGGCGGACGCCGTCCGCCCGTCTAATCGCACCCCATCCGCGGGGGCTTATTTGGGCGTCGCCTATTTGGCTTTATTCACAGTTTTCATCGGCGTAGGCGCCGGTTATGTTTTTCCGATTTGCGAACGAATAGCAGGCGAACTACTCGACCAAGGCTGTTACATCCACGCCGTGCTGGGAGAACGATAAGATGAAGAGATTCGTCATCGTGCGCTGGGCGCTCTTTGCCGGCTATTATTTTGGCGATCTCGTTCAAGCCAATCTCCGGCTTGCAAGAGATCTTGTATCCACGAAAGCCGCCTTTTCATCTACACTGCATCCGCTCCAGGTTCGCCCCATGAAGGACAGCCAGTTATTCGCGCTCGCCAATCTTATTTCTATAACGCCTGGAACCTTGACGGTCGATGTCTCGGAGGATCGGCGCACCTTGCTCGTTCATCTGCTCTATGAAGATTCGGCGCAGGTTTTGGAGACGGTTTTTCTTCCGCGCTTCTATGAACAAATACTGGGAGAAGAAAGAGATGGATAACGCAGCCTTACTTGTTGCGAACCTGATGCTTTGCGCAGCGGGGCTTCTCTCCATCGTTCGGATATTCATCGGCCCCGCCCCGGTCGACCGAGCGATTGGACTTGAGGTATTTACGCTCGCAGGGATCGCGTTAATCGCGACTCACGGAATGCAAACCAACGTGGAATTCTATTATGATTTGCTGATTCTCTGGGCGCTATTGGCGTTTGCGTCGACATCCGCGCTGGGTCTTTATTTGAAGCGGAGCAAATTACGATGACAGTTCTAATCTCTCTATTTCTCTTACTCGGGGCGTTTCTTTTCTTGTTGGCGGCGATTGGGATTCTCCGTCTTCCTGACGCCTTAAGCCGCATGCACGCCGCGTCAAAAGGCTCTTCGCTGGGAGTGTGTTTTATTTTGACGGCGTGCGCGTTGACGCATGCTTCACTGAGCGCCGCTCTGAAATCGCTCATTGTCATGCTGGCGGTGTTTCTGACCCTGCCTGTCGCGACTCATCTTTTAGCGCGCGCCAGTATGCAGGGAGATGAACTAGAGAGTCTTCGCGAGAATAAAGAGCGAGGCCGCTGCCGTCAGGCTTCCGCCGATTGCCAGGAATAGAGATTCTCTTTCTGTTTAGGCGGTCGGGGCATGACGTAGGGGCCTTCGGGCAGCACCAGAATTTTGGCGTCGCGGCCGAGGCGCTTCAGCGCGTGTTCGATTCCCGCTTCGACGGATTCGATGGGCGTGACCAGAAAATCGCGCAGGTCTTCGGGGCTGATGCCCTCGGTATAATAGAGCAGTTCGCAGTGATGCAGGCCGTTGACCAACTCTTGAATCATCCATTGATCTTTGGCGATGTAATCCGGCCCCATGACCAGTTCGTAGTAGTGCATGGGGTTTTCCAGCCGGCGCAGGAGGCCTTCGAAGTCGGCGCTGCCGCAGCCTTCTTCATTGCGGGCCGCCAGGATGACGGTTCCCCCTTCCTTGACGGCGTCGAGCGCTCCGACCAGCCCTTTAATGGCCTGATACAACGTTTTGTCGAGGGGATAGCCGCCGCTGGTGGTGATGACCACGTCGGCTTCCTCGTCGATGGGAACCACGGCGCTCTCGTTGATCCGCTCGCAGGCTTTTTCGTGAGCGGCTTCCAATTCGCCGCAAAAAACGCCGGTGATTTGCCGCTCTTCGTTGAGGGTGACGTTGGCGATGAAATCGCAGCCCACCTTGCGCGCCGCTTCGACCGCCCCTTCATGAAACGGATTGCCCTCCAGACGCCCGTTGCAGACTTTGTCCTTTTGAATCATGCGGTAGCCATGCAGGTATTTCATCGTTTCCAGCGAAGTGATGCCGGGCAGAATCGCTTTGCGGCCGCCCGAAAATCCAGCCATCAAATGAAGTTCGACCAGACCGGTGACGATTTTTAAATCGGCGGATAAATAATGTTTATCGATATAAACAGGAATACCGCCGCTGATTTCGCCGACATAGAGATTCGCCTCCGGATCTTCGGAATAATGATTTTCCACCCGGTAATTCTCGGCGATCTCTTCGCCGACCAGTTCGACGAGTTCTTCGCCCAAATTGGGGCGATGGATGCCTGTGGCGATCAGGATGCAAATCTTTTCGCGGGGGATGCCGGCTTCTTCCAGGGTTTGCAGAATCGGAGGCAGCAGGATCTTGTTGGGAACCGGCCGGGTTATATCGGAAATGACGACGACCGCCGATTCGCGCCCATGAGCGATTTCGGACAACGCCTTGCATCCAATAGGATTTTTCAACGCTTCACGTATCTCTTTGTCTGGATCCGACACCGTCTCCACGGGATTCATGTGAATAACGCCGGCAAGATTTTCATCCGGCACGCGAATCTTTAATCCGTCTTGACCATAGGCTAATCGAATATCCATGAGATCGTCCTCGCTCATTTCATAAATGTTTTTAGTTAGTTTAGAGTATCATCACCACGATTTTCACGCAATCCAATCGAAGAATCAAAAAGACGTTTGGAACGATTACACGATGGAGGGATGCGTCAAAATGGGAATTTCTTGATATACTTTTACACAATCAAAAACCTCATCATGGAAGAGAATAGAATGAAACAACTCCTCATGAGCCTCCTGGCATTGCTGCTCGCCGCCGTCGTACACGCAGAATCAACGATCGTCATCAATGAGATCATGTATCATCCGGTCAGCGACCGGATCGAGGACGAGTACATCGAGTTGTATAACCGCGGCGATGTACCCGTCGATTTAAGCGGCTGGTATTTTTCGGACGGCGTTCGATACAGTTTCCCCGGCGGTACAATTCTTA
Organism: Candidatus Omnitrophota bacterium; assembly: GCA_016934335.1. Lineage (GTDB taxonomy): Bacteria > Hinthialibacterota > Hinthialibacteria > Hinthialibacterales > Hinthialibacteraceae > JAFGTC01. The sequence goes on from JAFGTC010000003.1 coordinate 19,013, forward strand.
ACGCCGGCGACTACCTGGTTGTCGCGTATGATGCGGAAAAAATCCGCGAGAAATACGGCATCGACAACGTCGCCGGCGATTTTATCGGAGAACTCAGCAACAGCGGCGAGCGCATCGTCTTGACCACGATCGACGGCCGGACGGCGGACGAAGTCGAGTATTCGGATTCGCCGCCCTGGTCTCCGGCGGCCGACGAATTAGGGCCTTCGCTGGAATGCATCAATCCCCATGAAGACAACGCCCGCCCGGCGGCTTGGAGCGTCAGTCAGGGATTCGTCGACTGGACGCTGGTCGAAGCCGAGGGAGCGGCTACGGGAGATTCCTTGCATTTTTATTTGGAAAACGCCGGTTCGGCGTGGCTGGACGGCGTCCAATTATTCAATCTCGACGCCTATAAACTGGAAGAAGCCGCCTGGCTTATGAACTACCGGCATACGCGCAGCGGGAATCAATTCTTGAACATGCATTTTTCCCACATACGCATCCCTCTCGATCCCGGCCGCCGGCTCGTTCGGCTGCAACTCCCCGATGAACCGCGCATTTTCCTGTTCGCCGTCACGCTGGAATTAAGCGATCGAGTTACATCCTCCAGTCTTTCCAGTTTTTTCAATGCCGACGGCATATCCGGAGCGGACGACATGAGCGACGGCGATCTCGACGGGAGCGGATCGACCTACGCCGCTGAACTGCTGCCCGGAGACGGGATCCTTTGGGCGGATGAGTCTTCTTCGATTTTTTGGGAACTGGGATCTTATGAAGACGGGCAAAATAACGCCGTGCAATGCCTGGGGCAGAGAATATCCGTTCAACGGCTCGCGGGCCATGAACTGCATCTGCTGGCCACAGCCGTCAACGCGCAAACCATCACGGAATCCTTGACCATCATCTATGCGGACGGGACGGAGGAGGCGGCCGCCATCCAAGTGACGGATTGGGCGGGCGCCGTCCCCGAATCGAGTTCGCTGGGCGCCGACATCCTGCAAAACGGATCGTTTGAATCGGGTTTGACGCGATGGCAGACTTCCGGCAATCACAGTACCAGTCAAACTCTCTCAAGCCAAAACCACGGCGGAAGCCAGGCGCTTCATCTCGTCGCGACCGGCCCCGGCGGGGCGGAAGGCATGGTGCGGCAAACCCTCAGCGGCCTGGAGGCGGGCGACCGCTGCCGGCTGCAGTTCTGGGTTCGCGCCGGTGAAGGAGCCTGCAAAGTCATCGCAGAGACGGAAGGCGGAGGCCTGCATTCCGAAACCCTTTTAGGAAGCGAAGGAACGCCGGGGCGCATCAACTCGGTTTGGCAGGAAACGCTGCCGCCTTTCGTGGAAGAATGTTCGCATGATCCCGAAAATCCGACCTCGAGCGATTCCGTTTGGATCACAGCGCAGATCAGCGGGAGCGAGATCATTCAATCGGTCAGCTTGCAATATACGGTAAACGATCAGAGCCAATGGGTGGAGATGCGGGATGACGGTCAAAGCGGAGACGGCCAGGCGCAGGACGGCGTCTATGGCGCACAGCTGCCGCCGCAGAAATCGCAGACGCCGGTATTTTACAGCATCCACGCCGTCGATGCGCTCCACCGAACAGGCCGCAGCCCGCTGCCCAGCGATCCGACGCCGCGTCACGGCTATTTTGTTTACGACGGCGATGCGCCCAGCGATCTGCCTATTTATTTCGTGTTTATCGGCGGCGGCGAACTGAGCCGGTTGAACAGCGATCCCTATTCCGACGACATGGTCGAAGCGGCGGTCGTGGTTGACGGTCAGGTTTTTGACGGCGTTCACGTTCGCTACCGCGGAGCGTGGGCGCGCTCCTGGCCCAAAAAGAATTGGAAAGTCCGCTTCAACAAGGGACGCTATTATAAAGGATGGCGAACGTCGAATCTGAATGGAGAATACCACGACCGGGCCTACATGCGCGAACAGATCGGCTACGACCTTTTTGAAGACGCCGGCGTCCCGCATCCCCAATGCCGCTTCGTTTGGATGCAATTGAACGGCGAACCGTTCGGCTTGTATTGCGAGATCGAACAGCCCGACGAGCGATTTTTGAAGCGAGTCAATCGAGAAGACGGCAGTCTCTATAAAAGCGAAGGGCGCTATAACATCCTCAGTTCGGAAAACCAATACCGGCAGACTTATGAGAAGGCAACCAACGAAGACGAACCCTATACGGCCCTGATTACCATGATCGAAGAAGTCAACCGGATCTCCGACGGCGAGGTATACGATTATTTTATTCAACACTTCAATGTAGAGAGTTTCATTGACTACCTGGTTGTGAACGCCTGCATCTCCAACTGGGATTCGATCGTCAAAAATCATTTTGCCCTGCAGGATAGCGCGTTGACGGAAAAATGGGAATTTATCCCCTGGGATCTCGACCGCACGTGGGGAGAATTTCCCGATTGGAATTTATACTACAATCAAGACATTCTGGTGGGCATTCAAGGCCATCCCGGCCCGCAGCTGGGCGGGGATTGGTGGAATCGAGTCCAGAACCGCCTTTTGCGAAACGAAGTGTTTTTGGCGGCGTACTATAACCGGATGCGCCAATTTCTGGAGACCATGTTCACGGAAGAACGCATGGAGGCGCGCATCGACGTCGTCGATGCGCTGATCCGCGACGAAGTTCCCTTAGAGAAGAAAATTCATGGGACGCACGGCAATTGGAATTACGCGACGGAAGTTCAAAATCTGAAAGATTATGTCCGCGACCGCCGCGCGTTTCTTTTCGCCTCGATGCCGGTGAGCGTGAACGAGTGGGAACTGTATTGAACGGCGCCCCAAGTTCGAAGCGATGGAGGGCGCAGGCGGGCATTGATCCATCGACGCCCGGGGTTATCCAGTACAACGGCGGGTGTGATATGATAGCGAGGCATTCGTTATCCTGAAAATATCCGGAGATAGTAATTATGCTCGCAGCGGTTTTAATGGATTTCAACAAACTCGAATTGCAGGACGTCCCGGTTCCCGAACCGAAGCAGGGACAAGCGCTGGTCAAGATCAAATCCTGTGGAATCTGCGCCACGGATTACAAGGCGATCAAAGGCATTCGCCGCAATGTGGAATTCCCTACGATTCCCGGCCATGAGCCATCGGGGATCGTGGAGAAGATCGGGCCGGGCGTAACGCACGTGAAGGAAGGCGACGAGGTCATCGTTCAGCCCAGCGGATTTTGCGGTTACTGCCCGCACTGCCGGAGGGGCGATACGCATTACTGCGATCATTCGTTCACGACCGGCGGCGACGGCCCGCCCGATACGCGCATGGGCAGCTTCGCCGAATTCACCTTGTGCCAGGTCGAGCAAATCTACAAGAAGCCGCCGAACCTTTCCTTCGACGCCGCCTGCCAGACCGAGCCGGTGAGCGGCGCGTGGAAGGGCGTGATTCATTTTTCGGAAATGAAAGTCGGCGACGATGTGGTGATCATCGGATCGGGGGGCATCGGCATGTATTGCCTGATGGTGGCCAAAGCGGCCGGCGCGGGACGGCTCATCGCAGTGGACATCAGCGATTTCGCTCTCAACACCGCCAAGAAGCTGGGCGCTACGCACACCGTCAATCCAACGGCCTGCGACGCCAAAGAGGAAATTTACAACATCCTACCCGACGGGCCCGATCTGGTCGTGGAAGCGGCGGGGCCGATCGAGGCGGTCAACCTGATGGTCAGCCTGCTGCGCCGGGGAACCCGGTGGAATGTGTTCGGCATCACCACGCACGAGAAATTCGAACTGGACGGCGGGTTGACTCATTTTCTCGAAGCGCGCATGGATTCCAGCTTCGGCACCAATCCCATGGCCATGCAGAACGCCATCCGGCTGATGGAGCGCGGGTTGATCGATCCCGAAGAGGTTGTATCGCACCGCTTCCCGCTGGAAAAGATACACGAGGCGATCGAGGTGATGGGCTCGCCGGAGCGCAACAAAATCGTGATTCATCCGTAATTAAAACACAGTAAATCGAATACGCCGGGCGAGCCGCAGAAACGGCCCGCCCGGAGACGATTCTCCCGCTCATTCGCCGATCCTTACTTGCAGGATTGCTTTGACTATGATAATTTTTCTGCATCGTGTTTTCGATTTGATCCAGCAAACGGTTCACTCTTCATAGCATTCATTTTCAACAAGTGTTCATAGGATTCTCTTACAATAAAGGAGACAGGGATAATGAATTGCATCCAGTGCCAGAGTACCCGCATCGTAACCGGCGCCCTGAATGAAGGAGTAGGATTATTCATTCCAGACGAAATTAAAAAAATTTTTTTGTCAGTTAAAGCCCCCTACATACAGATTGACAAGCAGTTTTCAATATGTCTGGATTGTGGATTTGCATGGTCGAAAGTGTATACCGATCTTGAAAAGGCTAAATCAATTCTATTGCGTTGGGGAAATGAGAACCTGCTTAAACGGTTGAATTTGAAAGAATAGCAGGATTCTTTGAACACAAAATAGATACGAATCATCATAAGAAATAGACGCATGTAAAGGAGACAGGGATAATGACGCGAACATCGCTTTTTTACGGAGTTTTGATTGGACTGGCTGTGCTTCCAATTCATGCATCTCAAGGGAACGATATGGAAAAGGTCATCCCCCGCGAAGTGTTATTCGGCAATCCGGATAAGTCGTCGGTTCGAGTGAGTCCGGCGGGCGACCGGATCAGTTATCTTGCGCCGTTGAACGGCGTGATGAACGTTTGGGCGGCGCCGGCGGACCGCCCCTCCGAGGCGGTCGCCGTGACGAAAGATGAAAACCGGGGCATCCGCATTTATTTCTGGGCCTATACGAACGAACATATCATTTATCTTCAAGACCTGGAGGGCGATGAGAATTGGCAGGTGCATGCGGTGCACATCAAAACCAAGGAAGATAAAATCCTGACGCCGTTCGAAGAGATTCTCGACGCCGAAGGAAATCCGATCAAACTGCCCAATGGAAAAAAATTGCGGCCCAGAGCGGAGATTCAAGAAGTGAGCCATAAATTCACCGATGAAATCCTGATCGGCCTGAATAATCGAAATCCCCAATATCACGACGTTTACCGATTGAACATCCTTACGGGCGACATGGAACTGCTTCAGAAAAACGACGAGTATCTGGCGTTTTTATCGGATGACGACTATAAAATCCGCTTCGCGTTCAAGACCACGCCCGAAGGGGGAAACGACATTTTCAAGCCGGCTGGCGAAGACGGCTGGGAAATTTTTGACAAAATCCCCATGGAAGACATGTTGACGACTTCCCCCATGGGATTCGATAAAGAGGGAGACTCGCTCTATATGATCGACAGCCGGGGGCGCAACACCGCCGCGCTGTTTTCGCTGGATTTACAGACCGGCGATAAGAAACTGATCTATGAAGATCCCAAAGCCGATTTGAGTGGAGTGATGATGCATCCGACGGAAAAGACCGTCGAGGCGGCATCGAGCAATTATACGCGCGTCACCTGGAAAATCCTCGATCCGGCGATTCAATCCGACATGGATTATTTGAACTCGCTGAATGACGGAGAAATGTATGTCATCAGCCGATCCCTGGACGACAAAATATGGGTGGCGTCGTACGTGGTCGACGACGGGCCGGTTCGCTATTATCTGTATGACCGCCAGAAAAAAGAAGCCCAATTTCTTTTTACCAACCGCGAAGATTTGGAAGATTATTCGCTGTCAAAAATGCATCCGGTCGTCATTCAATCGCGAGACGGCTTAAACTTGATCTGTTATTTGACGCTGCCGTATTGGAAGGATGAAGACAACGACGGCCGCCCCGGCGAACCGCTTCCCATGGTGTTGGATGTTCACGGCGGCCCCTGGGGGCGGGATTCGTGGGGATACAATTCGACGCATCAATGGCTGTCCAATCGCGGATACGCCGTTTTGAGCGTCAATTTTCGCGGATCGACCGGTTTAGGGAAGGATTTCATCAATGCAGGAAATCTCGAATGGGCGGGAAAAATGCATGACGATTTGATCGACGCCGTAAATTGGACGATTCAGAACGGAATCGCCGACAAGGGAAAAATCGCCATCATGGGGGGAAGTTACGGAGGATACGCTACGCTCGTGGGAATGACATTCACCCCCGACGTCTTTTCGTGCGGCGTGGATATCGTGGGGCCGTCCAACATCATCACCCTTTTTGAAACCATTCCGCCGTATTGGGCGCCGATCATGAACGTCTTCACGTCGCGCGTCGGCGATCATCGCACCGAAGAAGGCAGGAAATTCCTGAAATCCCGCTCGCCGCTGACCTTTGTGGATCGCATCAAAAAGCCGCTGCTGATCGGTCAGGGGGCGAACGATCCGCGAGTCAAGCAGAGTGAATCCGATCAGATCGTCAAATCCATGCAGGAAAAAAATATTCCCGTCATTTACGTTCTCTATCCCGATGAGGGGCATGGCTTCGCCCGGCCGGAGAATCGCTTATCCTTCTTCGCCGTGACGGATCTTTTCCTGGCCGAACATCTGGGAGGGCGCTCCGAACCGATCGGCAACGATTTTGAAGGCTCCAAAATCACCGTTCCGACAGGCCGCGATCATCTACCGGCTTTGAAAGAGTCGCTGGAGAAATTCGAGCAATAAGAAATCTCGAAAATCGAGGAAGCAAACGATTCAAAAAATGGCAGCCTCCCATGGACGGCTGCCATTTTTTAGTTGAAATATAATAAGTAATTTGTTACATTGATAACCAGCCCACTGGATTAAGAAATGAAAACAAGAAAGAGGATCATTATGAGCGACTATTGGCTGCAATGCACGACATCGGAAGGCTTATTCCCCAATGAACTTGCAGTTTTCACCAACACGGCGGATGGTGATCCGGTCTCTTTTTTTGTGGATAAAGCATTTATCAAGGATCCGGATCAGGAAGGTCCGAATTCCATTCGCGTGAGGGCGATAAATGCCAAGGACAATCAATATTACGTCATTCTCCCAGCCGATCCTTTCGAATCGAGCAGCAACATCGTTGTTAAGAGCGAGCAGATTAATCAAACAATATAATGATTCTCTCCAACAAGGAAATCAAAAGAGCGATTCAAGAAAATCGAATAGGGATTGATCCTTCTCCCAAGGAGCCATTCAAGACTACGTCTGTTGATTTACGGCTTGAAAAACGGATAAAAATCCCAAAAGACAATCTGGAAATCGTAGTCGATCCGAGAGGAAAAATCGCCAATACTCTGAAAGAATTATACAAAGACGAAACAATACAAGATTCAGGATATCTTTTGGAGCCGGGGAAATTCATTCTCGGACAAACATTTGAAAGAATCAACCTGCCTCTTCATCCCGACAACGAGAACAATGTGATTGCGGCAAGAGTAGAAGGGAAAAGTTCATTAGCGCGATGCGGTTTGCTTGTTCACTTTACGGCCCCAACCATTCATGCCGGTTTTCAAGGAAATATTACTCTGGAAATGATCAACTTAGGGAAATATCCCATATTGCTGCGATTCCAAATGCCAATATGCCAATTAATATTCGAAACAGTATTAAATACCCCCGATCCACATACCGGTCAATTTCACGGCCAATCACGTCCGAATGGAATTGTCTCGTAAAATCAATCAGGCATATCATTTTGGATCGAAATCCGCGTAATAATAATCCAATCCTCCGATTTGCGACTGCCGTTCGATGTCGCTTCTGTTGATATTGCAGGGTTTTTCTTAACCGAATCCCGTAATACAATCCAACTTAACTTGATTCTGCAAGGAAAATCATCTACAGATAATATCGATTATAACCTATAAAATTTTATTGCAAAATGAAAATAAACATAGGAAATATGTTGCGCAACGTTATTTTTATGGTAGAATAATTGACGGTACTTGCTGAGGCGAGTAAAGAATAACTATTTTTGTGGTCGATAAATGGGCATGTTTTCTTTTCGGGCGGTTGCCGAATATGTATCAAGAAACGATCGATAAACTTCAAGAAGAACGGTTGTGCGAACCTCTGATGAGGGCGGCCGATCCTTCGATTTATTTTCAAAATCCTTTTTTGCTCCTCCAACTGCCGATTACGGCTTCTGACCGGGAGATCAAAAAACGGATCCAGAAATACAGCATTTTGGGGAAAAACGGAGCGATTCCGGTTTTGTTGGATGAAAGCGGATCACATTCGTTTCCGGACGGCATAAAAGACATCGAACTGCGCCTGCGCAAGCCGGACATTCGCTTGATTGACGAGTTTTTCGCTTTTTGGGGGGATTCGGACGATCTGATTTCATTTCTTCACTCGCTCCCGAAAACCATCATGAAATCCAAGTCCGACGATGTGATCCAAGAGTGGACGATCATGGAAGCCGCTCTGGCTTCGCAGCAGGATTCCGTGCATGATTCCGCCGTCTTCGCCCATTATACGGCGTTGATGGTAGAGAGGCTGGATCTGGGAAAGCGCCGCAAGAATGAACTGCGCGATTTTTTCTGGGATCGATCATTTTCCTTATGGGAGCGATGCATCCATCAGGAAGAGACCTGGGATTTTATGCGCGAGCGAATTCTAGCCAGGCAGGATCCGCGATTACAAGTCGAGTTTGTTCAACGGATTCGCGAGACGCTTCCCTGCGCCCTGAGCGCCATTCATCTTCATTTATTTATCCAATATTTCCGGAAAAACAAAAAAAACGACGCCGAATGGCATCAGACATTCATACGCCGGTTGAACATCCCGCCTCTCGAACTGGAGCAGGCGCTTCTCAGCACGGGATCGACGATTATCGACCGAATCCAACACGGCTGCAGCCATATCGCCAATGCGGGTAGAGCCTCTGACGACTGGCGCGAGAAGATGGAGACTACCTACCGGCAGATGGATGAGCCGCTTACGATTGTTTGCGAGATCTTGCCGGAAAACGCGCCGCTTCGCGAACAATTATGCGATGCGACGGCGCGCGCAATCGTTCAATCCGTCCTGCCGCGCTGCAGTCAAAACGACCAACTTCCCTTTGTTTTGTCTTGGCTGGATCGGGCCGAAGCCTGGGCTCAGTCCGGCATGCTGCGGAAGCGAATTCAAGAAAATCGCGCCGTTGTGCAGATGCAGATGGAACGGGAGCCATGCTGGTTTTGCCAGGATTTCTTTTCGGACAAAAGTACGGAGTTTCGCAGAAGAATCAAGCCATTCAACTGGGAGGTATTTCAAGCGAAAACCGTTTTGCAGCCGGAAACGGTGACGATCCCCCGCTGCCCGCGCTGTAAATCGATCCATATTCGAGATCGAATGGTCAACGGATTTTCGGCCGCGACGGCGGGATTGCTCGGGATCGCCGGATTGACGCTTTTGCTTTATCAATCCCATTTATCGGCGGCGGGATTTTTCAGCCTTTTCATCCTGTTATGCGGTCTGGGAGCGGGGATATGGCATTTGCGGCGGATCGATTTCAAACAGAGGCATGAGGGCGTACGACCTGAATCCGATTTCCACCTGCATCCGGCTGTCGCCCGTTTAATGGAGCCGCACCGTCAGGATTCATCTTCTTTGAGAGAAGTACAGCAAAAGATGTGAGGGGAGAATGATGATTTCGAGTCTACGGCAGTTGAGATATCCGAAGGAATTCCGGATCGCCGCGCCAAAATGGCCCAAAGAATTGCTTCAAAATACGGACCAAATCGTCGATCTTCTCCTTTCCCCTCAGGAGAAAGACCAGGAGATTCAAGATTTAGTGCGCGAAATCGGAACGGGCTTGTGGCGCATCCGAAATCGACTGCTTTGCGAAATCGATCCATCGCTGGAAATTCGAGGGTCGATGCGATTTCTCGAATCGACATGGGATGCATTAAACGAAGCGGGCGTGGAAATATGCGATCACACCGGCGAAATCTTCACGGGCGGCGAATCGCTGCGGATCATCTCGTATGAAGATTCGGACAAGATTACGCGGAAGCAGATCATCGAAACAATCAAACCGACCATCTATTATCAGGGCAGCATCATTCAAATCGGCGAAGTGATCGTGGGAATTCCGAAGGAAAGTCAGAAGGAAGATTCTCACAGCGACTCTAACTCCATTCTGGATCAATTTTCTTCGACGATGTGAGTGAGCAATGTTATTAGTTGAAATCGATCAGGAGAGAATTTCATGACGCGGCAGACAATTGACTATGGCATAGACCTGGGCACGACCAATAGCAGCATTGCTGTTCTGCAGGACGACGACACCAAAATCATCGAAAACAACGAAGGGCAGAAATACACCCCGTCGGTGGTTTGGATTGACAGAAAAGACCGGCTGTATGTGGGAAGGCGCGCCAAGAATCAAATCGAAAGCGAACCGGAAAACGCGTACGGCGAGTTTAAGCTGCAGATGGGAACGCCGACGACCTATTCCTTCCATGCCGGACGCCGGATCATGACGCCGGAGGAGCTCTCGGCGGAGATCATCAAATCGCTGCGCGAGGACGTGCGCCAGCAATTGGGGGAAGAGATCCGGGCGGCGGTGATCACGGTTCCAGCCGCATTCGAACTGCCGCAATGCAAAGCGACCATGCAGGCCGCCCAGTTGGCCGGACTTGCTGAAAGCCCTCTGCTGCAGGAGCCGGTGGCGGCGGCGCTGGCGTATGGATTTCAGCGCGACGTCACAAAGGCTTTCTGGCTGATCTACGATTTCGGCGGCGGGACGTTCGACGCGGCCATCATCCACGCCGACGAAGGCAATATTCAGGTATTGAACCATGGGGGAGATAACCACCTGGGCGGGAAGTTAGTGGATTGGGCGATCGTGGATCGGATGTTCGCGCCTTTGCTGAAGCAAGTCTACGCGCTGGAGGATTTTCATCGGGGCAATGAAAAATGGCGGATGGCGTTCGCCAAACTGAAACTGCACGCCGAAGAAGCCAAAATCCAATTATCGCGATACGAAACCACTCAAATTTACATCGATCCCCTGTGCCAAGACGACCGGGGAGACTGGATTGTGTTCGATTTCGAACTGAAACAAAAAGATCTCGACGCCATCATGCTTCCCTATGTGGAAAAATCGATCGATATCTGCCAGCAAGTGCTTTCGGAAGCCAAGTTGAGCGCGGAGGATATTGAACGGCTGATTCTGGTCGGAGGTCCGACGCTCAATCCCCGCCTGCGCCAGATGCTGGAAGAGCGGCTGGGCGTCAAAGCCGATTTCAGCGTGGATCCCATGACTGTGGTGTCGAGAGGGGCCGCCATTTTTGCGGGAACGCAGCGATTGAAGGCGGATCCAATCCAATCCCTCGCCAAGGACTGTTACCAGATTGAATTGGATTACAACCCGATTGACAGCGATCCCGAACCGCTGGCGGCCGGAACCGTCATCGTCTCCGAGGATGAAGCCATCGACAACTGGACGATCGAAATGATCGAATCGAAAAGCCAGTGGCGAAGCGGCGGGATGCGAATCGATGAAAACGGCTTCTTCATGACGAATCTGCGCGCCGAGAAGGGACGCCGAAACGAGTTTCTCATTGAACTCAAAAATCAGTACGGCAACAAACTGAAGACCGATCCCGATCGGATCATCTATACGCTGGGCGCCACCATATCGTCGCAGCCGCTCATCCGTTCGATCGGGGTGGCTCTCGCCAACAGCAAAGTCAGCGTGTTTTTGAAGAAAGGCAGCGATCTTCCCATCCGGCATCGTGAGGTTTTTCAAACGACGCAGGACGTCAAAAAAGGGGAGAACGGTTCGTTTCTCAACATCCCGGTCGTGGAAGGCGAAAACTGGGAGCGAGCCGACCGCAATCATTTGATCGGCAGTTTGAAGGTGTCCGGCCAGGCCGTGCGGCGCGACGTCTGCGCGGGCAGCGAAGTGGAAGTCACGATCACCATCGATGAATCGCGGCAGGCGCACGCGCTGGCTTATATTCCAGTGCTGGATGAAGAATTTGAGGAAGTGCTGACTCTCGAAAAAGCCTCCGCCGATTGGGAGACGCTGAGCCGGGAGATTTATCTGGAAAAGGAGCGATTCGCCGCGCTGTATGAAACGGCGAAAGAAACGGAGCATCCCCCCGCCCTGGATCTGCTGGAGAAGATCGAGCGCCAGGACCTCATGGCGGAAATCGAGCGCACGCTGGCGGCCGCCAGTTCGGATCAGGATGCATTGGACAAGGCGCAGAACCAGTTGATCGATCTGAGAAAAATTTTGGATGAAATGGAATCGTTGAGTGAATGGCCCAAACTGGCCCGGGAAACGCAGGAATTATTCGACCAGATCGAGGAGATTCTCAAACGGAGGCAAAGCGAGATGGGTTTGCCCACATTCCGTTTGATCCGGCAGGAAACCGAAAAAGTTCTGCAGAGCCGCCAGCAGAGCGCGTTGAAGCAAAAAATCGAGAAATTGAAGGAATATTATCTTCAACTCATGGAAGGCGAGCCGGCCTACTGGGTGGAGTATTATCACTATCTGGAAAAGAGGCGGGAACAGTTCGGCGATTCGCCGGATGCGGATTTCTGCTTCGATCAGGGCAAACGGGCCCTCTCGACCAACAATCTAAGACTGCTGGAATCTGCGGTGCGCCATCTGGCGGCTCTGGCCCCGGCTGACAGCCAAATCGAATTCAACAATCTTAACAGCACATTAATGCCGCTGGTTCGATAAGCCGCAGACAGAAGAACGAAATTGCAAGGAAGAGCGGACATGGTACAGTTATCCTCAACCTCAGGAAATCGCGCCCCGGCCGCAGGCGAGTCCGTCCACCGGGATCCAACTCGGGCGCTCTTGAACTCTTTCGTGACGGCTAAAGCGACTTCGCTGGCGCGCCAGGGGGAATTGGACAAAGCGGCGGATACGCTGCTTCCCTTCGTTGATTCCAATCTGGCGAGCGATGAATTGTGCGTCCTGCTGGCGAAAATTTACGGCCAGCAGAAGCGGTTTGAAGAATCGCGAAGCATGTGGAAAAAGGCGCTGGCGTTCAATCCTCATCACAGCGAAGCGCAGCGCATCTTGAATCCGCAAAAGACGGTACATCGAAGTCGAGGCGGGCTGAGGATAGCCATGCAATTTTCCGTTTATTTCTTCATGTTCTGCATTGTGTTCGCCATCGGCTCCGCCGGAACGGCCTACTATTATTTAGGCTCGGCGGACGCCATGTCTCATTTCTTTGCGAACGCCGTTTCTCATGTGGGCGTCGCGATGAACGGCGAGGCGGGCGAAATGCCGGAGACGCTTTCTGCGGCGAATGAAGCGGAGGGGCCGAATGTGACGAGGGCCGTCCATACGCTGCCGCCCGCCTCCGAAGCGGTTTTGGCCCAAAACAAGCAAATCCAAACCGAGATCCTGAAGCGTCTGGAAGAGAACGGCTTGAGCCGGAAGCATTCTCTGCGAGTGGTGGCGCTGGACAGCGAGATTTATATATTAGGGAAAAACCTCACGCCGGCTCTGTGCGATCAAATCAAGACGCTCGCGCAGCCGGCGTCCGGCGCGCAAAAGATTGAAATACAGCCGTTCGATGCGTTGAAAACATATACCATTCAAAAAGGGCAGTCTTTGTCCATGATCGCGGAGCAGCATTACGGCGACTCCGATTATTGGACCATCATCGCCGAGGCCAATGGAATTTCCAATCCGGACAACATCTACGCCGGCCAGAAACTCTATCTTCTCTAAATCCGATCGTTCTTCTTTTACTCGAGAGTTTAGGATTCCAAAGAAACCCAAGCGCTGCTCTGGGTGGATTGGAGGGCCGACTCGAGAATCCGCTGCACTTCATAGCCGTCTTCGATGCCGGGGCGAGCCGGCTTTTTCTGGAGAACGTGCGTGACGAAGTGATAAATGCTATGAACATGAAAGCGTTCCCAGCCAATGGTGTTTTTGGGTCCGGGAAGCGAGGCGGGTCGGGGATAACGGGCGACGCATTCGATGTGTTTGTAGCCGCGGTCTCCGCCGTAGACGCTTTCGGGCGTCGAGGCGTCGTAATATTCCAGATAATTGGGCTGCATCAGATTGAAGCGGATGGCGCCTTGACTGCCGTGCGCTTCGAATCGAACCTCATCCTGCGCGCCGGTGGCCAGGCGCGACGATTCCAAGGTTCCAACCGCGCCGTTTTTAAGCCGAAAAAGGAGGATGGAGACATCGTCCACTTCGACGGGGGCCATGACGTCGGGATTGCCGGGCAGAGGGCGCTCCTTGATCATCGTTTCGCCAAGATGCATCACTTCGGAGAAATCGCCCAAGAGATGCCGCGTCAAATCGATGACGTGCGCGCCCAGATCGAACAACGCGCCGCCGCGCCCGCTGATATTCTTATCGAGGCGCCAGGTGAAGGGGCGCGCCGGATTGATGTAGCCGGCGTGCAGATAGGCGACGCGGGCGCTGTACAGATGGCCCAAAGCGCCTGAATCGATCAATTCTTTGGCGCGCAGGAGAGCGGGGGCGAACCGGTATTGAAAGGTCATTTGAGCGACGCATTCGGGATGCGCTTCGGCGGCCTCCTTCATGGCGGCGGCTTCATCGAGCGTGCAGCATAAAGGCTTATCCATATAAACATGCTTGCCGTTTTCCAAGGCCGCCAGCAGGACGTCTTTGTGGAGATTGTTGGGCGTGCAGCAGTTGATGACGTCGATGTCCCTGCGCTCGCATAACTCGCGATAATCGGTGGTTCCAAATTCATATCCCCATGTCTGGACGGCGCGTTTGACGCTGGTTTTGGTGCGCGCCGCGACGCCCGCCAGAACAATGCGGGCGGGGGCGGGATCGTAATAGAAGTTCAAGGAGCGATACGCATGAGCGTGCATCTTGCCCATGAATCCGTGACCGATAATTCCAACGCGTAAAGTGGGAGTTTTTACCATGAAAACGCTTCCTCGATAAAAAACGTTTGAAATTCCATACAAAATATCCCGGATTCCAGGTAGAGAACAGGGATGCCGGAGTTAATAGAAACCTGGATGAGACCACCAGCCTCTACTTCTTCGGCGCGCGTTGGTACGATCCGACGATTGGGAGGTTTATCACCGTAAGCCCTCTGGCGCCCACCGGCGAAGAAGAGTATGTATATTGCTCGAACGATCCCATTAACCGATTTGACATGAACGGCCTGAATGTAGAATAATTAGGGAATCATTGTTAATGGGCCCAAGCCCGGTAAGGTGGGCTAAAAGCGAAGCGCAGCCCACCATTAGCACCCAACCTCGGCCGCTCTCAAACCAAAGCAAATCCCGACAAAGCGCACTCCCCACCCCCCACTATCTCCACCATCCATTCCTTCTCGAAATTTGTGTAAAATGGAGCCGGAGAGGATCGATGCGAAGCGGATCCCCTCATCCTGAACGGGAGGATCTTATAAATTATGAACATTGCGCCGGCCAGCCTGCAGGATACGCTCACGCTGATTTTAGCGGGAGGGCAGGGCGAACGGCTGTTCCCCCTGACCAAGGACCGATCCAAACCCTCCGTCCCCTTCGCCGGTTCCTACCGCATCATCGACTTCACCCTGTCCAATTGCATCAATTCGGGATTGCGCCACATCTTCGTCCTCACCCAATACAAATCCCAATCCCTCAACCGCCACATCCGCGACGGTTGGAGTCTCCTCAGCTCGGAACTGCGCGAATTCATCGAAACCGTCCCCCCTCAGAAGCGCACTCACTCGCGCTGGTACGAAGGAACCAGCGACGCTGTCTACCAGAACGTCTTCCTCCTCGAACAAAGGAAGCCGGCCCGCACCCTCATCCTCTCCGGCGATCACATCTATCGCATGGATTACCGCGAACTGCTCGAATTCCATATGCGCAAACAAGCCGAGGTCACCATCGCCAGCTTCGTCTTCCCCAGCGAAAAAGCCCGCCCCTTCGGCGTGATGCAGGTGGACGATCAGGGACGCGTCCTGGATTTCGTCGAAAAACCCGAGCATCCCCCCGAAATCCCCGGACGCCCCGGCTGCTCCTTGATCAACATGGGCGTCTACGTGTTCAACACGCCGCGCCTGGTCCGCTCCGTCATCGACGATCACAAAATCATCGATTCCCAATTCGATCTGGGCAAAAACGTGCTGCCCCTGCTCGTGCGCGAGGGCGAAGCGGCGGTCTATGCCTTCCCCTTCGGCCGGGACGGATCCTCCAACTACTGGCGGGACGTCGGCGGCCTCTCCAGCTATTACAGCGCCAGCATGGATCTGCTCGACGAAGACGTCTCCATCAATCTCTTCTCGCGGGATTGGCCCTTCCGCAGCGCCTCCCAGCAATGGCCGCCCTGCCGATTGAATATCAATCCGGATTCGGAAAGCCGCATTTGCTGCTCGCTGGTCTCCGGCGGATGCCGCATCGAGGGGAATCTCAATCACTGCATCATCTCACCCGGCGTCGCCGTCGGTGAAAACTCCACCCTCGACGGCTGCATCGTCTTCAACGAAGCGTCCATCGGACGAAATTGCCATATCCGCAAAACTATCATCGACAAGAATGTCGTCATCCCCGACGGCTGCGTCATCGGCGGCGATCCCGAGCGCGACGGCCGGCAGTTTTTAATCGCGGACGATCGCCTGGTCGTCATCCCCAAAGGCATGATGGTCGAAAAACAGTCCTGAACATGGATCTTCGCCGGCGGCGCTTCTTTCCTTATGATAAGCGAAGCGATGTCGATCAAAACGAATTCGATGCATGGCAGCCGCGCTGCGGCCTTCGCTTTGCAGCCGCGTAACTCAATGAAAATGTCTCGATGGAAATCAACATGGTGGATCAAAAACGCCTGGCCCGAAATTTATCCTGTCTCCGGAAAACGCATCCCTCGATCTATGACTGCATTCAATCCGCTTCTCCACTGCCCTTTTTGGATAAAGACGAAACGGCCGATGAGCGCGCGGCGGTTCTAAATGACTCGTTTCAAACCGGCGCCGATTTTCTCTATTGGATCGGCGCGCAAAACATCGACGCCTTGCTGAGCATCGCCGAACCGGCCACGAGCGCCAACCGGGGGATACTGGTCGTCGAGCCGTCGGTTGATCGATTGGCCTCGGCTCTAGCCCGCCATGATGTAACCGCCTTGCTCCGAAATGGAAAAATATTTTGGGCGGTCGGCGAACCTGTCCGCGAACGCATCGTCCAGACCTGGGAGCATACATTATGCTGTGCCGCCGATCGCCCCCATTTTTTCCTCGCGGCGCAGAATGAAAACAATGAGCGTTTCCACTGCCTGGAACATCTTTCCTCCTGGATCCAAACCGAAGCCGCCTGCCGCAAAAAGAATCTTATCGAACGCCTGCGGAATTTCACATCCCGCCCGCCGGCGCCGCATCCCCCCAAACGGATCTGGACCTTCGACGACTTTCGCGGAAAAGCTCGCTACAGCCTTATCCAGCATATGCTCACTCGATGCCTGTTCTATGAACTGCGCCGCTTAGGGTACGAAGCCGAATACACGATTCTTCGGGACGGCCATTATTACCCGCCCTACTACCGCCTCCTGAAAATGGCGCTGTTCGAACCCGACCTCATCTTCCTGTGCAACCGCGGCCCCGCGTACGATATGGCCCTCGGCGCCCAAACCAGCCGCGCGCTGAAAATTCCCAAAGTCGTCTGGTTCGCCGACGATCCCATCTACGCCGAGCATCTCCTGCTGCGCCACAAAACCGCGCCGGACGAAACCTATCTGATCGCCGATTACGAGTGGAGCGACCCCCTCCTCGAAAACGGCGCCCGGCCGCCTCTCTACATGCCCGGCGCCGCCACCCGGACGCGGCGGGGGAAAAAGAGAGGCTCGCGCGCCTGCGATGTGGTCTTTGTCGGCCAGATCCGCGATCAGCGCTCCTTCTTTTCCAATCTGCCCCCGCCCTGGCGCGACTATTGTGAATGCGTCGTCCGCGAAAAACTGCGCTTCCCCAGAAAAAAAGTGCGCGAGGCGATGGCCTGCTTTCCCCTGCCGGCCCCACTGCCGCCGGATCGGATGGATGAACTGCGCCGCCGCGTCTTATGGGAGGCGAATACGCGCTTTCGCTTAAACGTGATCGCCGCAATGGCGGACTGCGATTTACGCATCTACGGCAACGAGGATTGGCTGGCCCTGCTGCCGCCGGATGTCGCGGCGCGCTGCTTCCGCGGCGTCCTGCGCTTCAAACATCTGTACGAAGTCTACCGCAGCGCTCGCATTACGCTGAATATCCACAGCCTGCAATCCTACACCTGCCTCAACGTGCGCGACTTCGACGTCCCCGCCTCCGGCGGATTTTTGCTCTCCGATTGGCTGCCCCGCGCCCAGGAAGTCGTTTCGCCGGGATTCGTCGAGCATTTGCCCATGAACGATTCTTCGACTCAGGAAGTGTTCTTCTATCGCACGATGCCCGAATTAAAGCGCTTGGCCGCCTATTTCCTTGAGAACAACGAACATCGGGAACGCTGCATCGAACGAGCGCGAAAACGAATTCTGGCCGAACACACATACGCCCGCCGCGCTCAACGCCTGCATGAACTATTCCAAAGCCTCCCCCCAATAAAATAATCCGCCGATCCAATCTTTCTGTATTTTGTCCGAATAAAAAAGTGTCACCCCGAAATGTAAAAGAATCATCGCAGATATGTTATACAAATTCAGCAACTTAAGCATGCTTTCCAACAGAGCGTTTAGGGTAACAGTTGTAATTTTTTTTGTTGACAAAAGGAATGAGTGAGTATATGTATTACATAAGGAATATATTTATGGTCAGCTGGATAGGAAATAGAGTCATGATTGGGCGATATTTCAAATATTCGTTTTTAAACTGTTTTGATATACCAATTCTTTGCAAATCAGATTTATATAGAGAAAAAATCCATGAAGACGGCTTCTAAATCTGTTTTGGTTTAGCCCCCTATAATAAGAAAGGATAAATCTATGATAATTGTTAAACGAATAAAAAGTACAAGCAGGAGAATTATGTTCTTAGTTATCCAAATGTCGGTGTGCCTAGCCATTATTGGTTTTAGTGTAACTCAATATGCTCAAGCTACCCCAACCCCCACTCCAACACCCATAGATATTGATTATCTAACTTATTCTGATATTGATTCGCCATCAGAATTAGACGAGCCTTACCCTGATGTATGTGTTTATCCCTTTTATTTTGATAATTATTGGTATGATTATGTGCGCGGCATGGATGGCGATAAATCCGGAACAGCAGTTCATCTTTTACCTTCAGGGAAAACTTATGCCACAGCGTATACAAGCGATATAACAAATAGCGTAGCAACGGATGGTTCAAACGATCCATACATAGTGATTAAAGCACCGGTCGATGCCGCACATCCGGATTTATCAACTTTAAGCCCTCAACCTCCATCCGATCAACTATGGTTTTCCAGAATGGCCAGAATCTTTGGTGTGATTAATGAAGATGATGATACGGTTCATGCGATTTTTCACGCCGAAGATACATATGGCGACGATGGTCTATACAATGGAAATATGAGTAATGGTGGCCATAGAAATTATGCGAGAATTGGATTAGTATCTTCTTCGGATCCTTTGGACTATGATGAAGATGATGCTATTCTCTTGCTTGAATGCTTCATGAATGAAGAAAGTTGGCGTGAACATCACCCCACCGATGGTGATTATGATAATCTATCAAACGATAGAGTTGGAGGAATCCGTCATCCCTGGCCCATTGAGGTAACTATAGACAGTATAGATTATATTTACATTTTTTATGACCGGATTCTGTCTTCTTTGTTTCGAGATAGTATTTTAGATAATCCTTCTGTATCTCAAACTGAAAAAAACGATCTTATAGCGGCCTTTTCTGAATATACAGACACTATTGAGCCCTGTCCTTCCGAGATTTGTGTTGCGAGGGCGGAAAAGGATGATTTTCTTGATTTTGCGAATGGAACTTCCTCCACGAATCCCTTCTATAACTTTTATGATGGAGATTTTGATTCTCCACCTGTTAACGCAGTATCTGGTGGGATTGTTACGGCAACGGCCTATTCCACTCCAATCATCGATCCCGGAGACTCTAATGTTTATAGGGAAACACCCTCTGTCTGTTATAATCAATATCTCGTAAGTTATACAATGTTGGTTTTCGGACAGGATGCCTCAGTAGGGCATAGCATCAAAATGCATCTAAATACAAATAATGATTTGACGGAATGGGATGGAGGGATGAGAATAGATTTGGATTCAGAAATTTCTGGCTTAAATATAGCAGGTGGTGATCAAGGAAAATATCCATCATTTATCCACCACAGTTCAGGTTATGGGATTCCATCCTGTGATGCGGGTAACGCAACAAACGTGGGTGACCGTGTTTTTCTCTATTTTTCAGATTTTGATGGTACTGATGATGATACGCTTGACGGTACTACTCGAACTTTGTGGCTAATATTAATGGATTTTGATTTTTAGTAATCCAGTAATCAAATAATAAAATACAATGAAAAATATTCGAAATATTACATATCTTTCTGGTTTATTGGCAGTTTCTTTTTCTTTATTGCCCATAATAGTGTGCGGTGAAGAATGGGTGATTGGGACGGGAGAAATCTTGGATATGGTTCAATCTCCGGATGGCGACACTATTGCGATTCTCGGCGGGAATGAATTACGACTGTATGACAGCCATACTTTGGAGATGAAAAATCTGTATTCATTTTCAACGGAATACAATGAACTGAAATGGTCTCCCGACAGCCGAAAGATATTTTTGGCGGAAATGATTCGGGGCCTTGCGGTTGAGATTGATTGGAGTCTGAATAACATCGTCATTGATGTGGATCAAGGAAATATTCTGCCAATTCATGAAAAGATTAAATGGTATCTTATTAAAAGTAGTCGTCAACCGCGAATGGAAACTCCATTACACAACAATGCAATTAATTTTTCACATGATTCGCAAGAACTTGTTTTTTGCAATACAAGCAATCAAGTTGTTGTATGCAACTTAGAAAGTGGACAAAAAGAATTCACTTATGATTTTAATGAAGATGTGTATGCAATAGGATTCACGCCTGACAGTGACACGTTATGGATTAGTACTGTTGAACTTATTTATTATACGAATCAAAATGATGTTATTGAAATAAAGTTTTTATACCTTGAACGAGATATAAATGAACTCACTGCTATAAAATCGCTTCGTGCGTCATATCCGCCAGATTTCCCACCCTCTTCAGAAAGGTTTATTGATTTAACCGAAGATGAACAATTCATTATGTTACTTTCTTATGAAGGGATATCTACTGGTATTAGTACCTCTACATGGGCATACTCAGTTTTATCAGAAGAGCATATTAATCTAAGCGGATCTGTTATTGATAACGGCTTTGTTTTACGACCAAACCAAGTCCTTTATCAACCCTCAAAAGGACGGTTTATTGTCCATCTAGTAAGGTTCTATTATGGAACCATCTTGATAAAAACATTGAATGATGATGAGCAAACAGTAATTCGATTTACACCTATTTCAATGTTTACGGAACCGTATTCCATAGATGGGAGCAAATTGTTTATTGGGGATCACTCTTTTGTTAAAATTCATGCAGAAGGAATTTTCTACGATGGGCCAAGTATTTATAATTACAACTTATATGCGCTGGATTGGGAAAACGCGCAATACGAACATCTGCTTCCTAAGAGTGCTCCGGAACTCATTGCTTTTCAGCCAAGCGTATTGCCAAAATTATTGACTCATACCGATCGTAAATCGAAGCAATTCTACTATACCAGAAAGCAAGAATTTCCAGGTTTGGAGATGCCGCTCATTAAGAATAAGTACAGCGAGCCGGTGTCGGAATTTTGGTCTCCTGAGGATAAAAGTATTGTCAATGAATTGGTGGATATGCCGTTTCATGAAATTGGCGCTTTTTCAGCTGACGGTGAGTTGTTCGCCAGTCCGGTTGATGTTGGCAGCGCAACCTTTGAGAAAGTGGTTTTATATGATGCGTCAACTTGGCAGCCTCGACATGAATTGATTCTGGATGCAACATCCGGCGTCAACCATCTCACTTTTCTGCAGGAAAGAGAATGGCTGGCTGCCGCCCATGAATCCGTTGACGTTTGGAAGACCGATAGCGGCGAACTCATGGCTCATTTGGATGATGGGGATGGTCGGATATTTCATACGGATAGTACACCGGATGCATCTAAGATCGTAACGGCTGGAGAAAACGGGTGCGTCACCGAATGGGATTTATCTACTGAACAGGGTGAGATCCTAATCCGAGATGCTTCTCCCGTGATCTTTGTTCAGTATCTTGATGACGAATCCCGCATCTTGTATGTCAACGATGACGGGACAACGCATATCATTGATCATCAAAGCCGGATTGTCGTTCAATCCATCGGCTCCAGGTTGAGCGGGCATTCATTTCGGGCCGTCAAACTCACTCCGGATGAGGACCATCTATTTGTTGGAAATGAAGTTTGGAACTTACAGAAAAACCGGCTGGTCGCAACCATTGCAAAGACCTCCCGCCGTATAGAGGATTTACAACTCTCTCACGATGGAAAATGGCTCGCCGCCCGGCACGAGGATTTCACGGCTCGCGTGTGGGAAATGAAAACTCTTATCGGTTCTGATACAAAAATCGAAGATTTTACAAAGTATTAATAAAAGGAAAATTCAATGAAAAAATTAGCCGCCTTAATCGCAATCCTCGTATTTATCGATCATGCAACAGTGTCTTTGGCTCAAGATAATAAGCCAGTGAAACATCGCATCGAAATGATTAAAGAACTCATCCAAGATGCTGGAGAGGCGACATGGACAGATCATAATGGAATCACACTTTTGTTCAATCAATTCGTTCAGGGAGGTTCGAGTGTTACCCGAAAGACAACAGAAGGTATTCCCCGTTATGCCATCTCGACAAGTTTTCAGAATTCTTTGGACCAGCTCCCTCCGCAGGAGAGGGAGAGTTTCTTGAAAAATTATGAAATTGGTTATCCTGTCAAGATTTTGGCGCTCAATGTAACGTTTAACCGGAATGACGGATCTTCTTCATTAGAAGTGCGAGGTGCATATCAAATCTCTCTACCTGCAGAATTTAAACGTATCCAACTGGAAGTGAATTATGATGTTCTTCTGGATAATCCGGAAAAGGTAAGTGATACAGAATTCTATGTTGAAATCTATGAGCGCAATTTCTTTAACCAATGGGTAAAAACTGGGGAAGTAAAGAATCCCAAAATTGAGAAGGCGCGGCAAGCAGGAAAGCGATTGCAACCAACCGTATATACACTGGATAATCAACATTTTCAATCCTATATGTATAATGCAAACTTGTCTGAATGGGCGGGAAAAGAAGTCCAGGTTGTTTTAACCGCTGTCACTCCCAACAATGCATATGGCAGTAACGGACGCTGGACGCAAACACGGCTTGTCGGATCTACATTTGATTACAAATTTGTTAAACATCAGTAATGCAATAAAACTTGCTAGGCCTCAAACCGGCGCGCAGCCCGCCGCTCGCCCCTCCCTATTATCACGCATCGTCTTCCGCTTCCACCCTCCGATGTGTTATAAAAACACAATCGTGAATGACCACTTTCTTCTCGAAAGGATTCAATCATGGCGAACGAGCCTGTTTTGACCAGGAATGATATCGCAACTTTAATCGTCAGCGTCGCCCAGATAATCGGATTGATTGCCATCGTTGCCGGAAGCGGCCCGATCGTGAATGTGATCGCCGGAATCGCGGGCTTCGCCGCTGTCATCAAATATTTCCTGCCGATGCCTTTCCACAGCGAATGGATGAAAAAACTCAATGCTATAGCAGCTATCTGCGGCGTCGGCCTGATCATCTTCGCGCTAACGACGATTTAACCAAATCCCCATCCCGGTCATCTTGTACATCTCGGCCATCCAGGTTCAGAATCCCTCATCCACATTCAGAATCCACAACCCACTATCCCCCATCCCAATCATCCTGTTCCATCCCGGCCATCCAGATTCAAAATCCCCCCGCAAGCACCATGGAAATTAACGCCCCCAAAACCGCATCTCTGCCCCATATAGCAGGGGATTATTTTTTTGGAGCGCAAATCATGCCCGACGCCGACTTCCTCCTGCGCAGCCGCCGGCTGCAGCTGCCCGACGATCTCCCCGAGATGTTTTTCGACGAACTCAAAGCCTTCGAATACCGCCGCGGCCCCGACGGCCATATCTCCTTCGGCCATCCCCACGGCGGCCATGACGATACGGTCTAC
>JAFGTC010000004.1 GCA_016934335.1 Candidatus Omnitrophota bacterium
CCGAAGAGATGTTCGTCGAGTTCACCTTCCAACTCAATGACCGCGAATACCAGGTCTACCGCGACTATCACCGCAAACGCCGCACCGGCAAACTGGAGTTTCGCGTCCGTGAAAACCGCCGGGACGAATACATCCTGCTGACCGGCGCGAACAAACGCGACACCCAGCGCCGCATCGTCCAGACGCTGGGACTCGATTACCGTACTTTTGTCAATTCCTCCTTTCTGCAGCAAGGCAAGGCGGATGAGTTCACCCGCCAGCCGCCCAAGGAGCGCAAAGAAATTCTCAGCGCCATTCTCGGGCTGGACTATTACGACCGGCTGCTGGACGAAGCCAAAAAACGCCTGGCCGAGTCGCGCGCCGAACGCAAATCGCTGGACGAAGCGCTGAGCCGGATTGAAGCCGAACTGCAAGACGAAAAGATGTACATCGAGCAAGAGAAGCAATGGAGCGCCCAGCTGCTTGAACAGGAAGCCAAACTGGCCGCTTTGCGCGAGGAAGCCAAACAATTGCATGAAAGCATCGCCGCGCTCGAGAGGCTCCGCGAGCAGCTCGAATCCAACCAAAAAGAAGAACTTCGAATCCAAAAACGCTTGGAAGACGCCAGCCAGCGCCAAAAGAGACTCGAAGCCGAAAAAGAACATTGCCAAAAATTAATCGAAGATAAAGAAGCCGTGCAGGCGCGCTATGCACGCTATGAAGAGATCGCCGGGCAGATGCTCGAACTCCTGGCGGTGGAGGATCAATTCCGCAAGTTGGATAAAGAGCGGCTGGCGTTGGAAAAAATCATCGACGAACAGCGCGGGCGCATCCGCGAACAACTCGCCTCGCTCCACAGCGAAGATCAACAACTCCAAAAAACGCAGGCCGAATGCCGGCCTATTCTCGATGATCGCGCGGCGATCGAATCCAATTACGCCCTATACCAAAACACCGCCGAACAACTCAAGCGCTTGGAAGAAAAGAAGCCGCACTTCGACGGCGTCCAGAAAAAAATCTCGGACGTCGAAAGCCAAATCGAACGGGAGCGGCAGAAAATTTCCGAAGAAATCGCCGAACTGCGCGGCTCGACCCGAGACATCCCCGGCCTGCAGAAAGAAATCGAAGCGATCCAGCGGCGAATCACTCAGAAGGCCTCTCTGCAGGCGGCCGCAGAAAAAGCCTCCGCCCAGCTTCAGGAAATTGTCGAACAGGGGCAGGAAAACAACCAGCGCAAGGAGCGCTGCGCCAGCGAAATCGACCAATCCGAGCGAATCATTCATGAAACCGAAGAAAAACTCGATTTGATGCAGTCGGGCCAATCCAACGAATGCCCTCTGTGCGGCAGTTCCCTGGATCGCGCCAGGCGGGAAAGCCTCATCCTGCGCTTTCAGGATGACATCGCCCGGCATCAAGCCAATACTTCCCGACTTCAAAAACAGATCAAAGAATTCGACATCCTTCGAGAATCTCTTCTTTCCCGCCATCAGAGCGAAGAGAAAGAACGCAGTCGCCTGGAGAGGGAATTGAGCCGCCTCCACTTATTGGAGGCCGATCTTGAGAAGCGCCGGGCCGACATGAACTGCAAAATCGATCAGCAGCAAAAACTCCAATCGTTGATCCGGATTTTGGAAGAAAAAAACTTCGCGCAGCAAGAACGACTCTCTCTGGAGACTCTGCAAACAGAGATGGAGCGGATCGGATACCGGCCCGACGATCACGCGCAGCTCGTTAAGCAAGCCAATCAGCAGCGCCCATTCGAAGCGCGCTGGGGCCAGTTGCAGGATATTCTCCAGCGCCGGATTCTATGGAAAAATCGGGAAGCCGAAATCGCCGGGCAAACCGCCGGCCTGCAGACCCAGCTCGACGCCGGCGACTTCGCCCGGGACGAAAAGAAGCGCAGGCTCGACATCCTCGCCCAAATCGAACCGCTCAAAGCATCGCTCGAAAAACGCCGTGAATTGTCGGAAGAGCAGCAAAAACTGCGCAGCGCGCCCGCCGACCGCCAGCGTCTGGACAGCGCGCAAAAACGTCTTCCCGAACTCGAGCAGGATCTCACCCAAATCAAAAAAGACGGCGGCGAATACCAAAGCCGCCTGCAGGAAATCGCCCGGCAGCGCCTCGACGCCGCGCCTCAAATGAAGCAGTTGGAAGCCCTCCAGCAGCAGCGTCAGCGCAAAGAAGCGGACATCCAAGCGCAGGAGAAGGAGCGCAGCCGCCGGCAAATCGAATTGGGCGGCGTCCGCCAGAAACTCGATCACTTAAAAAAACGCCGGGAGGAAATGAAAGCCGGCCGCGAGCGCATCGCCGCCGTCGAACGAGACGAGCAGTTGTACAAAATCCTGACCACCGCCTTCAGCCGCAACGGAATCCCCGCCATGATCGTCGACCAGGCTCTTCCCGAATTGGAAAACGACGCCAACAACATTCTCCACCGCCTGACCAACGGGCGCTGCTCGATCGCCCTGGAGTCGCAGCGCGAAACCCGCTCCGGGAAAATCAGCGAAACCCTCGACATCAAGATCAGCGACGAGATGGGCGCCCGCAATTATGAAATGTTCAGCGGCGGAGAAGCGTTCCGCACTGACCTGGCTCTGCGCATCGCCCTGTCGCAGCTCCTCTGCCGCCGCGCGGGCGGCAAACTGCAGGTGCTGGTCATCGATGAAGGATTCGGCACCCAGGACAGCGAAGGCCTGGCGCACATCGTCGACGCCGTGAACGAAATTCAAGACGACTTCGAAAAGATCCTGATGGTCACCCACCTGGAGGAGCTCAAAGAACGCTTCCAGGTCTGCATCGAAGTGACCAAAGAACTGGGCGTCGGCTCTCGCTTCGAAGTGATTCATTCGGTGCTGTGATCCGCCTCTCTCACCGATAAACAAGCACCAGCCATAAGGCCAAAAATATGACGGCGATCAAAACGTGCGTCAAATAGATCATCACCCGATCCCATCGAGATAACTTCTTGTTGTCGAGTCCGGGGATCAGGCTCAGAAAATTGCAGAAAACATTTAATCCTTTTCTACAGCAGCCGCGGAACGCCATCGGATCGTCGCCCCTCTTCTCATTGAAATAGTCTTTGTTATCACATTGAAACCCAAACAAAAAGATAGGACAATAGAAAAAACTCAATCCACCCCGGGAGGAAACTTATGAAGCGATTCAAGCATTCCATTTTGATGATGACTTTGCTGGGCATTCTGACCTGTCCGCTGCTCGCAGACGCCGCCCCGCAAAAAATCAAAACGCTGGTCGTGACCGGCGGGCACGGCTTCGAGCCGGCGTTCATCACCATATTCAATCATCCCGACATCGAATACGTCCACGCCGAACACCCCAACGTCAATTCCATGTTCACAAACGGCGACGCCCAGAAGTACGACGTCATCGTGCTGTATGATCTATGGCAGGATATTACTGACGAGCAAAAAAAAGGAATGCTCGACTACCTGAAATCCGGAAAAGGCCTGGTCTCTCTGCACCACAGCATCGCCAACTACCAGGACTGGCCCGAATACCTGAAAATTTCCGGCACGCGCTACATTCTCGACGCGAACGGGCAAACCATCGACGGCAGGCATTATCCCCAGTCCCAATACAAGCACGACGTATTGATGGATATTTCCGTCGTTGATAAAAATCATCCCATTACCCGGGGCCTCTCCGATTTTCAGATTTTGGACGAAGCCTACAAGGATTTTTACGTCAGCCCCGACGCTCACATCCTGCTGACCACTGACAGCCCTCTCAACGACAAAAACATCGCCTGGACGATGAACTATCACGGCAACGAAATCGTCTTCCTCCAACTGGGGCACGACAGCCATGCGTTCTTTCATCCCTCCTACCGCCATCTCGTCGCTCAGGCGATTCGCTTCGCCGCCAAGCGGCCCCTGGCCAAGCCGCTCTTCAACGGCAACGATCTGAGCGAGTTCACCGCTGATGGAAACGCCGCATGGAAAGTCGAAAACGGCCTACTGATCGGCCGCCAAGGCCCGGACAACGCCCCCGGCGACCTCTTCACCCGGGCGTCCTACTCCGATTTCGCCCTCACACTGGAATACAAAGTCCAATGGCCCGCCAACAGCGGCGTTTGGTTCCGCTATCAGAATCCCCAAACCGCCTACCAGGCCGATATACTCGAATACAAAAATCCCCTCTGCTGGTCGGGATCGCTCTACTGCCCCAAAGACGGGCCTTTTCTGGAAATCAACGAGAACGCCTCTCTGGTGAAGCGCTACGACTGGAACTCACTCGCCATCTGCTGCCAGGGCGATCGGCTCCAAGTCGTCTTGAACGGCGAGACCGTCGCCGATCTGCGCAATGATCTCAGCGCGGAAGGCAAAATCGGCTTCCAGGTCCACCAGGGCGATGAATTCAAGGACATGGAAATCCGCGTGCGCAACGCCTTTATTCTCCCCCTGAACTAATCGCCCAAAGCAACAACCGGATCCCCTTACGCAAAGAAGGCGCGAACCGCTTCGCGCCTTCTTTCTTTTTCGTGAATGTATTGTATTTAACTCATCCGGATGGAGAGATCAATCACTCATTGCATTCTCTCTCGGAAATAAAGGTTGGTGCGCATATCGGGTCGGAAGCCGCGATCGCCCGCCTTCTTGCCGAGATTATAGTTTTGCATCGCATTGTACGTGCCGGTTACATCGGTTAACGAAGACGATTTATCCACTTGAAGCACGATCGGCGCCACGCCGCGGATTTCTCGAGATTCTTCCTTTCCGTTGGCCCATCCGTCGTATTCGATCTCCGCGATCACGCGGACGGCGCCCGTATAGGCTTTGGTCGGGAAGAAATACGCGCGGCCTCCATAATCGTTGATAAATTCGTCCAAATCGATGCGTCGGTTGTTGATCGAAGTCCAATCGCTGTTATCCGCTTCAAAGCCTTGAACGAAGCCGACATTTTCCGCTTCTCCTCGGGTATCCACAATAAAGCGGATTGTAGCGTCTTTATCGATGTCAAGAATATTGATTTTCTCGCCGTTCGATCCAATCACTTCCAGATCCAACGAGACCTGTTTTTTGATGCTGCCGGCTGAAGAAGAGGTTGCGGCGAAATCGTCCGGACTAACCACTAACATGGGCGGATTTACGGTCATCTGCACCGAATTGGCGGTTATCGCCGGGGTGGGAGTCGGCGTGGGGCGCCCGGGAACGAGCGTCGGAGTCGGCGTCGGCGTGGGGCCGGAGGGTGGAGGCGTTGGAGTGGGCTCCTCCACAGTCGGCGTCGGCGTTGGATTGTCATCGGTGGAAGAGGTGTCGGGAACCAGGCGCACATGATCGATATAGGCCGGTCCGGCGCCCAAATCGCCTTGATAATAGAATTGGATCGTCTTATCGCTCTGCGAACCGCTGGCGATGTTCATGAGCACATTGTAAGTGAACAAGCCGTTGAAAGCCGGTCCGACGACCGCCGGCGCGCCCGCGACAAGTGCGCCGCCCACATAGATCTGTATCTGCCCCCCTTCGGGAACAATCACACAGAAACTCAACACATACTTGGTGTAATTGGAGGCGCCGGAGGGAACGGTGGAAATCGACGATCCCGCGTCGGTGAATTCGAGAAAATAATTATCCAGATCCGCCGCAACCGAATTCATTTGCAAAACCGCCGATTGCTCCCCCGCCATCCAGCCGGTGTCGGGCGGCAAACCTACTTGAAGATCCCCCTCCGAAAAATCGCCGTTGACAATATAGTTGTCGTTGTCCGCAACCGCCTCGTCTTCATAACAATTGGATCCGAAGGGAACCTGATCGGCGTCTTGCGTCCAGCTGATTCCAGAAAGTCCCAATAGAATGACGCTCATGCTAATCAATGTTTCGTAGAATATATGTTTCGCCTTCATCATGCTTTCCTTCCCAGCGAATTCCTTTTTTGCCTGGCATCCCGCGGCTTGATCGCCGTCCCTGTCTTCCTTACTTATTATATCGCTGCATCCGTCTTTCCGTCAGACAAGAATTCGCCAGCGTTTTTACTGTTATCGCTGATAAACCGCTTCCAATTTTCGCTGCGCGGTTATATTCCCGCCGCTGTCAAAGATGCGCCCTCGCGTGATAATCGAAAACGCTCTCGATCGAACCGTGATTAAATTGGATATGCGATTCATCACGGCTTCCATTTCTTCCGTAGTCAGCGGTTCTCGCGCCATATTGTTTAACTGCTCGCGCAAATCGCCCGCTTCGTTCGCGAGTGTATCCCACGTTCGATCATAGGCAACTTTCATGAACTCCGAAAGCCGGTCGCGACGAGACAAATGCGTCATCTGCATCAGCAAGGTTCCAACATCAGTATAAGGACCGTCATCCGGCAAGGTCGTCTCCGTGGATAAAAAGATAGTGTTGCTGAAGTTGCTCGGCTTATCCCCTTCGATGTCTTCGATGGTCAAATTCAACCGATCAAAACGCTCTTTCTCAATGTCATCGAAATTCTTGAACGCGTCGTACTCGCGCCCCACGCTTCGCAGTTTGAAGTCGGATATCGTATCGGCCATCGTTGGAATGCCGTTGACGCGCGAAATGAAATCATCGTCATCCATACTATGAATGCCAAACTGCATGTCGAATCCGACCGGTTGGCGGCCCGCCAGAATGTAATCGGCGCAAATGGAATTGAACTTGGATCGATAATCGAGGTCTTCCAATTTTCCATTAACGGCCGGCGGACAGAAAGGCAGCGCCATAAGCACTTCGCGCGGCGCAGTGTTGACATTGATCAAGCCCGCTCGAATTCCCATATCCGCCGTGGTGACCATATTGAATAACTGTAAATATTGATTCTCCCACTGATCCAAGCGCTCGCGCTGGGACAAAGCGATTTGAAAATCGGCTTCGCTGCTCTTCGCGCGCTTATTCAGTTCAGAGGTCGTATACGTGCGGTTGTTCACGCCCGAGGCTATATCTTCCAAGCGCTGGGGAATCAAAGGCGTATTGATGGTTTCGAATCGATTCCCCGTAAACAGGCGAGACAGTTCGCCCACCGTCGCCAAGGGGCCGTTCTTCACATACGCGGTATTGTCGATGACATCCAATCCGTCGCGCTGACTGCCTCTTAAATCCAATCGGCGCCGCGGATAGGCCGGAACATAACCGGTGTTATCCCGCCCGGGCGTCCCTGCCAGGAGCGTACGTCGCTGGTTGGCCGTTTCGCTGTCATCCTGCATTTTGCGGCCGCGGCCAAACAGTTCAATGCCCCGGAAGAAATAATTGTCGTCGCTCAGATTCCCGATGTACGATCCTCCAAACTGATAATTTCCTTGGGCGTCCGGCGCCAACACTCCGCCGATGGTGCTGATCGCGCCGGCCAAATCGGGGCGCATCGCGCTGGTAATGTTGGCGGTGGCGCCTGAACCGTGATCGATGGTGCTTTTCCGCAGTACGACCATGATTTCAATCATCGGCTCGCTTCTGGTGCTATCTCTCAAGTCTTGGATTAAATCCTCGTACCGATCGCGAAGATCGATGGTGAACGCCGTATCGCCGTTCCGCAATTTGGCGAAAACCGGCATTTTCGCTTTGTTGGAGCGAAGCACGTTCAGAATGATGCTAGCAGGATTATCCTCCAGGCTGTGCTGCTCGTCGAGATCGTTAACGCCTGGGTTGACGACGCGAAACGCGGGGATCACCATCACCTCGCCGACGGGAAGATCGATCATGCCAAACTCGCCGTTGGGATTGATCGCCTGGCGGCCCAGGACGCGAACCGTCAATTGATCGTCCACGTCGGGATCGTAGCCGGAGCGGATCAACTCTCTCAGCCCCAGACGCCACACAAAAGCCGTGTAGCGGATCTGCGCCGCCGTTCGCACATTGGCGGCGTTTTCGAAGCCGCCCAGCTGATCGTAAAACTGCACTTTTTCAGGCGCATCGGGGGCGACGGCCTCCCGCGAATAAATCTTGCGCGATTCAAAGGCGGCCAATTGAGCCATCTCCGGATTGTCGTCCGGGTATTCGTAATAATCGCCGATGAAATCCCACCCGTTCCAATGAGCGTCTTTGGTCGGGAATGAACTCTGATCCGCAAAACGCGGCAGATTCAGTTGAGGATGTCTCTTGTCGTTTTCACTCCCCTGCGA
>JAFGTC010000001.1 GCA_016934335.1 Candidatus Omnitrophota bacterium
GGCGAACCTAGGCGCGGGTGGACCAGATGCGGGGGGCGGTTTGGTTTGAATTCGTTCAATTTTCAGATCGATTGTGGGGAAGAGCCTCTTCTTTGATATTGTTATCTCTCATTTCCGTTTATCGAATCCACTAGATTTCTTAATCGTCACCTACCGGGGGGTGACGATTTATTATCAATTTAAGAAAAACGAAAAAAACGTCACCTACCGGGGGGTGACGATTAAAAATTTTTATTGACAAATTTAAAATCTGTGTTACTTTATAATTAGTTCTGATTTCATGGATCGTTTGTTTCAATAAATTTTCTTCGATAATGCATCGAAAGAAAGGGGGGATAATTTTCAAAAAAACCGAATAAATTAAGATACAAATCGTAATGCAGCGAAGTCAAGCAAGATGAAATCAAAGAAATTCATCAAGACCGTTTTTTTCTTAAAGGAGGAATAAGGATATGTCTTCACGCAAGTGTACAACCGTTTTTATTGCATCATTTATTTTTATTGCTCTTTCGAACATGCTTTCCTTCGGAGATGCAATGAAAAAGGCCGATTTTTTGAAAAAAATAGAGAGCGGATTCATCGATGCCGTCAAAGTGGAATGCGCCGCAATCGATTCAACAAGCGCTGCTTCCGATTTGATTCCCGGATATGATTATTACATGAAAATTGTTGAATGGATTGATCGAGCCGTTGAAAACGGCGATTATCCAGTCATAGAAGAAAATAGCAGAACCGCTGAAAGTATGCAAGAAATCAGCCGGTCTGTTTTTATGGCGAATGGATTTAATTCCGACGCATTCATTATCGATTTTCCTCCCGTAAAAGATAAGTTTGCGAGCGCTTATTTCCCCGAAAAAGTGGGGCTCGAAATATCTTATTATATTGGAAAAGCTAAGAAGTTAGAATTGATACTTCCCGGCGAAGAAGAAAAAGAAATCATTCTCCAACAAATCCGCGAGTTGAAGGAAAATATCGGGATCCTAGTCAGCGGCTCTTTTCCTTCCCTGCCAAATGACGTTATAGAACGGCAGGTGAATTTATATTTCATCGCATTGGAGAGAGGCCCAGACAGCGTGATAACCAGCTCCGCGAAACAGTCTTTATCTGAAAAACAGATGCAAGAAATTTACTCAGGATGGGATGAGATTTTGTCTCATCAAACTGTTCCATCTATTCCAGAAGGAGATGATCAATCTCCTGCATTAAAGACGCAGATCAATCAGGCGATTTCATCCTATACACGGCCGTTGATCAAAGTGATTCACAGCAAATTCAACGAGAATCTGCCCGATCAATTCAAGTTTTTCGAAAAACCTGAACGTCTACGCATGTTAACTCAATCTTTTATTCATGATTTACACGCAAACTGACTTACATGATCCAAGTGCATCGTGGGATGGGTTTTCTCTTTTTTTAACTCATCCTGCGATGTTTTTTTTATGGATTTATTTGAATATGAAAAAATGATTATTTGATAGAACCGACGGGGGATTACGCTTCGGTTTCTATTGCAAATCCTCGAAATGATGGATAAGTACTCAAACACCATGTAAATCAAGTTGAAATGGAGAGAACATCCATGATGACGGATTCTAAGATGATATGTTCCCACCGAATCAAACGATTGATTTTTTTGTTCCTACCAATGATGGTTTCGATCACAAGATTTTAATCCACGCCAATGGTTTTGGATTCACCCAAGGTTTTATTAAGGGCGGCCTTGCCGGGTTTGGCGAACCTAGGCGCGGGGCCTTAGGTTCGGTTTTGGAGTTCCTGGTAAACGGTATCCTGGTCGAGGACCGGCAGGTAGGGCTGGTAGTCGACGCCTGAGCGGAGGATGTATTGGGTGACGAGGATCTTGACGTTGTGGAGGAGGTCGCCGGGATCCCAGGGTTTTTCGATGTACCGGTCGATGTTGGCCATGTTGATGGCGGCGATGGCGTCCTGGTGGGTGGCCAGGCCGGTCAGCAGCAGTTTTTTGACGGATTTGAAGCGGGGATCCTTGTTCAGTTCGATGAGGAAGTCCACGCCGTTTTGATCGGCCAT
This sequence comes from Candidatus Omnitrophota bacterium, assembly GCA_016934335.1. GTDB lineage: Bacteria > Hinthialibacterota > Hinthialibacteria > Hinthialibacterales > Hinthialibacteraceae > JAFGTC01. Next base: position 2,047 of record JAFGTC010000001.1, read on the forward strand.
GATATGGTCGCAAACGATTAGAGCGGCCAATTCGCCCTGCGCGTCGAGTTGTTCGAGAATTTCGACGGCTTCGGCGGCGGATTCGCATTCTTCCAGGACGAAGAAGTCCTGCAGAGATTGTAAGTCTTTGCGAACAGAGGTTAAAACATCCCTCTGATCGTCCACAATCAGGATGCTAGGCTTTTGCATGATCACCTCCAAAAGGTATACGAATTGTAAAGACGGTGTCGCCCGGTTGACTCTCGGCGCGGATCGAGCCGCCGTAACTATCCACTAAACGCTCGACGATGGTCAATCCCAGTCCAAGGCCGACGGTTCGCCCGCCGGTCTTGGAGGTGATGGCCGGTTCGAAGATGCGAGGGAGAAGGCGGGGATCGACGCCCGGTCCGTTGTCGCGAATGGTTATGATAATCTCGGCGTCTGAAGCGACCGATTGAATTTGCAGCGTTGGATTGGGGGTATGAGCGGAAGCCATGCATTCGCAGGCGTTCTGCATCAGGTTGATGAAGACCTGCACCAATTCGCCTTTGTTGCCGACGATGGGGGGCAGGGGCGCCATTAGCATATCGAGAGTCACCTTGCGCAGGGGGCTGGCGAGCAGGGTGACGGCTTCATCAAGGCATTCGACGACGTCCATGCCGGGTTTGCGTTCGGAGCGCTGGGCGCCCAATTCCTTGATGGTTTTGACGACATGCACCGCATGGTTGGAGGCCACGAGAACGTCGTTGAGCGTCGCCCCCATTTCCCAGAAGAAAATCAATTGTTCCAGGCGGCCGGGATCGGCGTCGGCGAGAGCTTTCAATTGGTCGTCGGGGACGCCGGTCCGGGCGATTTTGAAGGCCATGTCGCGGGAGACGCCGAAGCGATTCTGGATGTCGATCGTTTTTTGGCGAGCTTCGCGGCTGGAGATTTTGCGGCCTTCCTGCATGCCCATCTGGAACGAGGCGGATTGATCGGGATAGTTTTCCTGCAGGATGCGGGCGAAGTTGCTGCACAGCCAATCGCTGTTGCGTTTTACGACGGCGACGGCGTTATTGAGTTCGTGGGCGATGCCGGCGGAGATTTGGCCGAGGGAGGCCATTTTTTCCGAACGGAGAAGGGCTTTCAAGGCCTTCTCTTTTTCGAGGCCGATCTTATGGATTCGATGCTGGCGATGAATCAATTCGGCCACCATGAAGGGCATGAACTGTTCTTCGAGAGAATGATGGACGCCGTCGAAGACGGGCTTCTGGTCTTGGGTGATGTAGGCGACGACGGATTCTTCCTGAGCGACGACGGTGTTCAAGGATGTAAAGGATTTGGAGAAAAAGCTGGGGCCGCCGACAAAACGGTGATGCATCACGCGGAAAGCTTCCATCTGCCCGCCGCCGGGCATTTTCATGTATCCCATCAGGACGCCGGAAAGAACGAGAAAGAGGCGCTCGTTAAGTTCTCCTTCGCGGATCAGGATTTCGCCCGGTTTGAGACGGATGCATTTTTGAGGATCGGAAAAATAGGTTTCAACCAGCCATTGAAGGTTGGAGGGATACGAACTGGACGAGTGCTGATTGAGTTTAGTCATTCGCTTCTATCTCAAATTTCCATTGTAAAAACGGAGACGCGCCGTTCAAATCCTGCCTTTTTCCCAAATCCAACCGTTGATATCACGCGAAAAATCCGATCGTATTCAAGATAAACATTAGCAAATAAAGACCTAAAAGTCCAACGAGCCCGATCGTAATGCCGGCGATGCTCATGTGGCGGGTTTGGATCAACCCGCTGGAGTAGGCGATGGCGTTGGGCGGCGTGCTGACGGGCAGCGCCATGGACAGCGAAGCCGTCATGGCGGTGGCGAGGATCAGCATGGTTCGGCCGCCCAGAGGCTCCAGGCTGGCCATGCTGGCGCCGAGCACGGCGACGATGGGCATCAACAGGTTGGCGGTGGCGGTGTTGGACATGAAATTGGCGACGATATAGCACAGGAGGGTGCAGAACAGCACCATCAAGAAAGGCGACATGGTTGAGAAGGGGATGTTATTGATGAGATTCGTGGAGAGTCCGCTTTTCTCCAATCCCAATCCCAAGGCGAAGCCGCCGGCGACCAGCCAGAGCACATCCCAGCTGATTTGTTTCAGATCCTCGGCGGTAATCACTTGGGTAACGGTGAAGACGGCCACGGGTATCATGGCGACCACGTAGGAGTTCATGCCGTGCATGCCGCCTAACAGCCAGAGAATCACGGTGACGGCGAAAGTGATGTAAAGGATCATGGCTTTGGTGTGGGTGAGGAATTTGCCTTCGATGGTCAAGTGAATTTCTTTGGACTGCATGGGGAATATGCGCAGGAGTATGAACCAGGCGAAGAACAGCATGACGATGACATAGGGGACGGCGAAGCACATCCAGGTTCCAAAAGCGATCGCATCGGCGCCGGTCAGATAGCGCAGAGCGATGGCGTTGGGCGGCGTGCCGATGGGCGTGCCGATGCCGCCGATATTGGCCGCGAAGGGGATTCCGAGAATCACGGCGATGCGGCCGGAGTCGTTTTGATCGAACGATTTCAGCACGGGAGTCAAGATGGCGAACATCATGGCGGTGGTGGCGGTGTTGCTCATGAACATGGAGAACAGAGCGGTGATCAGCATCAAGCCCATCATGATAAAGCGGGGATTGCTGCCGAAGGGTTTGAGGATGATGCGCGCCAGATTGACGTCGAGCCGGTATTTGGATGTAGCCATGGCCAGGAAAAAGCCGCCCAGGAAGAGGAGAATGATGGGATGGGCAAAGGTGGCCATGATGTCTTTATAGTTGAGAAGCGTTCCTAACGAGGCGTCGTTTTCGCCTCCTTGGAACAGGATGAAGCTTTGGTCGGAGGTCATCACCAATTCGAGTACGATGATCAAGACGGATGTGGCGTAGACCGGGATGGGCTCCAAGATCCAGGATAAACAGGCGAACAAGAAGATGGCCAGAATCCGCTGTTCAATGACGGTCATTTCCAGAGGAAGCCAAGACGCAGGCAAAAAGAGAATGAATAGCGGCGCCGCTGCGGAAACCGCAAGTTTCCAATTCTTATTCATGATAGATAGTACCCTTTAAGTTGTGCTTTCTAGAACGGAGAAAACTCGCTTTAACTATTTTCGGGGGGATATTCTAATGCAACACATAGACAAGTTTATATCTTTCTATCAAAGTGTGTAGTGCCATGAGCGCAAAAAAAGGGCTTTTTTATCAATTTTCCTTAGGAAATTAATCGATTTTTTTAGCTATATGGAGGCCGGCGGGCGAGGGGCTTTTCGAATAGATCGATCCATGAGAAAATAAGAAAAAAATGGATGAGAGGATGGCGGGCGGCGCATCGAATGAACGATAGATCGATCAACTATCCGTATTCCGCAAAGCCGCCGTGATCATCATTGCTTCGTAAAATAGAACCGATATGATAAAGGCGGCCATGATTCGCTCCATCGAGATTTATGGCGGGACGGCGGGACGGGGCGATAGAAGAAAGAAAGGCGGCGGGAAGTTATGTCGGATCCCAATTTGGATCGTCGAGGATTTTTGAAGAAAACGGTGTTGACGACGGCGGGCGCGGCGGCGGGCCTTAGCCGGGAGGAAAAAATATTGCTGGCGCAGGAGCAGAATCCCAAGCCGGCCGTCCGGCACGCCTCCGATCCAAGCGGGCTTCCGCAGGGGAAGATCGGAAATGTATCGATCAGTCGCATCATTTGCGGGGGGAATCTGATCGGGGGCTATGCGCATTCCAGGGATTTGATTTATGTGTCGTCGCTGCTGAAGAATTATTTTTCCGATGAGAAGATCATGGAGACGTTCGAGCGCTGCGAAGAGAACGGCGTCAATACGGTGATCACGCATTTCACGGATAATGTGGAGGACTGCCGCGCCGCCAATCTGCTCCACCGGTATTGGAGCGAGCGGGGGGGAGGCATCCAGTGGATCGCGCAGTGCGTGCCCGACCCCGACGATGTGGGGGCGATTTTTCAGAAGGCGGCGGACATCGGGTGTTCGGGTTGTTTTTTGATGGGGGGCATGGGCGATTCATGGACGAAGAATCAGCGCCTCGACCTGATCGGAGAATCGGTGCAGGAGATCAAGAAGCGGGGCCTGATCGCGGGCGTGGCCGGCCATTCGCTGCATGTGCCGAAAGAATGCGAGAAGGCGGGCGTGGATCTTGATTTTTATGTGAAGACGTTTCATCACGACGACTACTGGTCGGCGACGCCGGAAGAGAACCGCATGGAGTTCAACGTCGACATCAAGCGATTCAAGGATCACGACAAGGATCATGACAACATCTGGTGCATCAATCCCGAGGAGACCGCCGCATTCATGGCGACGGTAAAGAAGCCGTGGATTGCGTACAAGGTTCTGGCGGCGGGAGCCATCCACCCGAGCGCAGGCTTCCGCTACGCTTTTGAAAACGGGGCGGATTTCGTGCTGGCGGGCATGTTCGATTTTCAAATCACCGAAGACGTCATCATCGCCAAGAAGATTTTATCGGAGAAGTTAAATCGGAAGCGCGCCTGGTTTGCGTAAGACGCCGGAGAGGATGCGCCTGCGAGATTCCAAAAATAAAAATCAGATTATCGAAAAACGAATCCGGGGAGGATGGACTTATGGCGAAGGAAAGCAAAAACCGACGGGATTTTTTGAAAAAATCCGCGCTGGCTTCGGCGGGAGCGGCGATGGGATTCCGTTGCGAGGAAAAAGCCTTGATCGCGTACGCGAAAGAGGAGGCGGCCGCGGCGCCGGCGCCGGCGGCCGGCGATTTTCCGGCGGGGAAGATCAAGGATTTGACGATCAGCCGGTTGATCTGCGGGGGCAACTTGATCAGCGGCTTCGCCCACAGCCGGGATCTGATTTACGTGTCGCCTCTGCTGAAAAATTATTTCACCGATGAAAAGGTACTGGAGACGCTGGAACTGTGCGAGGAGAACGGGCTGAACACGTGCATACTGCGGGTGGACAATCATACGCTGCGCATCATCGGCAAGTTTTGGAACGAACGCGGGGGGAAGATGCAGTGGATCGCGCAGGCCAAGTTGACGGCGGAGAATTTGACGTCCGACATCGACAGGGCCATCGATGCGGGGGCGCACGCGGTTTATCTGCACGGCGGGGTGGGCGACAACTTTGTGGAAAATAAGCAGGTCGACATATTGGGCAAGGCGGTGGCTTACATCAAAGAGCAGGGCGTGGCCGGCGGGATGGCGGGGCATCTGCTGGAGACGGTGCAGGCGTATGAGAAGGCGGGGATCGACGCTGATTTTTATATGAAAACGTTGAACAGCAAGAATTACTGGTCGGCCGGCCCCATGCCCCGAAATGACAGCGTCTGGTCGGAGACGCCCCAAGAAACCATCAGGTTCATGAAGGATGTAAAGAAGCCGTGGATCGCGTATAAGGTGCTGGGGGCGGGCGCGATTCATCCTCAAGAAGGCTTCCGGTATGCGTATGAGAACGGGGCTGATTTCATCTGCGTGGGGATGTTCGATTTTCAAGTGACGGAAGACGTCATCATCGCGCGGAAGATCCTGGCGGAGAAATTGAATCGCGAGCGCCCGTGGCTGGCGTAAGCGTTTTTCATTGCTATACATCATCATTGGGAGCAAGAGAGTATCGTGAAAAAAACGAATCATTTCCAATCGGACCGGCGCAGTTTTTTGCGCTCGAGCGCGTTGATCGGCGGGAGCCTGGCGATGGCGTCGGGGCTCAAGGCCCGCGCGCAGAACGAATCCATTCAAATCGCGCTGCTGGGCGCGGGAACGCAGGGGCAGGCTCTGCTGAACGCCTGCATGAAGATCGAGGGCGTTCAGGTGAAGGCGCTGTGCGACATCTGGGAGGCGTATAACCTGAAGCGGGCCTCCATGATCCTGAGCGGCTTTAAGCAGGAGCACAAAACCTACGCGGATTATAAGGAGATGCTGGCCCAGGAGAGCGATCTGGACGCCGTTATCATCGCCACGCCCGATTTCTGCCACGCCGAGCAGACGACCGCGTGTTTGAAGGCGGGGCTTCATGTGTATTGCGAGAGCATGATGTCCAATACGCTCGAAGGGGCCCGCGCGATGACGCAGGCCGCCAAGGCAAGCGGGAAACTGCTGCAGATCGGGCACCAGCGGCGCAGCAATCCCTATTACCGGTTCGGATACGAGCATATTCTTCACGAGACCAAAATGCTGGGAAAGACGACCGCCATGAACGGGCAGTGGAACCGGGCGGTTCAACCCGAGCGCGGCTTTCCGCGGCGGGCGGTCATCGAGGAGGCGGTATTGAATCAATACGGCTACGCCTCCATGAAGCAGTTCCGCAATTGGGAGTGGTACAGAGACCTGGGCGGCGGCCCGCTCGCCCAATTCGGCGTACACCAGATCGACGTGTTTAACTGGTTCATGGGCAATCCGCCGAAAACGGTCATGGCGGTCGGGGGAACCGATTATTATGATTCGAAATCGCACGAATGGTTCGATACGGTGATGGCGATTTTCGATTATGAAAATTCGTCCTCGAATGTGCGCGGTTTTTATCAAACCATCAATTCGAACAGTAATTTCGGGTATTACGAAAATATCATGGGCGACGAGGGGACGCTGTATCTTTCGGAATCGGCGGGACGGGTGAAAGTGTATCGGGAGCCGGCCGCGCCGGATTGGGAGAAGTGGGTGAAGATCGGCATTCTCGAATCGGTTGAGAAAGAAGAAGATCCGGATGCAGTGATCACGATCGAGGAGTCGGTGGCGCCGCCCAGTTACAATCTGCCGGTTCAATTCACCGATCCGGTCTGCCAGCCGCATCTGGAGAATTTTTTCCAGGCGATCCGGGGCGAAGCGGCTTTGCATTGCCCGCCGGAGATCGCTTATGCGGCGACGGCGACCGTGTTGAAGATCAACGAATCGGTGCAGGACGGCAAGCGGATCGATCTCGCGCCGGGCGATTTTCAGGTTTAACCGGACTGCCTATTTTTGATTTGCCGGCATTGAGTTTCACCAGGAGCAGGAGGCCGAATCGATCGTGATTCGGCCGCGCCTGATTCAGTTATGAAACGCCAGTCATAAGAGATCAGGTCATAAGAGATTATGTCTATGTATCGATGCTTTGCATCTGTTTTTTTATGCATGGTTTTATTTTTATGCGGCGGCAGTTGGAGCGGCGAGATGCAAACGGAGGGCGAGCCGCCGCTGCTGGGGGACGAGAGCGACGGCAGCCGGGCAGTTTCTGTTCATCGCATTCCTCTGCTGGATGAAGAAGCCGCCGACATCCGGCCGGACGACGAATTGATGCTTCCCTTTTCGGTGAAAGCCACCTGCGCTTCGAAATGTCACCATTACGAGACGATCGCCGGGGGCTGGCATTTCAATGCGGGCGAGGAAGGCGTGGAGGCGGGGCGTCCGGGGCATCCCTGGATTTATGTGGATGCGCCGACGGGAACGCAGATTCCGCTTTCGCACCGCGATTGGGAGGGCGTCTACCAGCCGGCGGATTTGGGATTGACCGCGTGGGAGTTCGTCAAAACATTCGGGCGGCATCTGCCCGGCGGGGGCGTCGCAGAGATGACCGGGGCGGATGATCCGGACAAGGTGATGCGGCTCATGGTATCGGGCGGGCTCGAAGCGAACTGCCTGGCCTGCCACGATGCGGACGCGGCGCACGATCAGGCCGAATACCACATTCAGATCGCGCGAGAGAATTTTCGCTGGGCGGCGGCGGCGGCCAGCGGCTTCACGGCAGTTTCCGGTTCGGCGGAAAAAATGCCGGACACCTTCGATTATCTCATGCCGGACGGCTTGAACGATCCCAAGTTGATTCCACCGACCGTAGAATACGATTTGACCGCGTTCGATTCGAAGAATCGAGTGTTTTTCGATATCGTGCGCAAGCCGCCTGACGAGCGATGTTATTTCTGCCATTCGTTCAAACATATTACGGGCGACGGTTTGGGGGAATGGGCGTCCGAAGAGGATGTGCATCTATCGGCGGGGCTGCAGTGCGTCGACTGCCACCGGAACGGATTGGATCACGCCATGGTGCGCGGATACAAGGGGGAGTCGTCCACGAATCCCCTGGCGGCGGCCTCGAGCTGCGAGGGGTGCCACTTGGGCGAGGAGAGCGACGGATTTCGAACGGCGGGGCGGCTGGGCGCGCCAGTTCCCACGCACCGGGGGCTGCCGGCGGTTCATTTTGAAAAATTGACGTGCACCGCCTGCCATTCGGGGCCGCGCCCGCAGGCGAGGACGCTCCGGGTGAAAACGTCGATGGCGCACGGCCTGGGGACGCATAATGTGAACAAATCGGACGACGCTCCGCCGGCGATTCAATCGCCGACGTTTGCCGCCGACTGGAATGGAAGGATCGCGCCGCATCATCTCGTTTGGCCGTCGTTCTGGGGAACGATGGAGGGCGAAGAGATCCGGCCGGCGCCGGTGGAAGCCGTGCGGCGGATTGTCGGCGCTTTGGCGAAGCAAGCGGAGGATGCGGGGGAAAAGCCCAGGAACAGGATGCCGGTAGAATTTTTGACGGCGGCGTTGAAGGCGATGGCGGAAGACGAAGCGCCGGCGGGGGCGCCGGTCTATCTGGCCGGAGGACAAATCTACCGGCTGGATGAGGACGGCCGACTCACGCGCGATTCGCATGAAGCCGCTCAGCCTTATCGCTGGCCGCTGGCGCACAATGTGCGGCCGGCGGCGCAGTCGCTGGGAGCGCGCGGCTGCGAAGAATGCCACTCGCCGGGAGCGGAGTTTTTCTTCGGCCGAGTCGCGATCGATTCGCCCGTGGAGGAGCGGGAATTGACGGAAGCGGCCATGATCGACTTGGAGGGATTGGACGAACAGCAGGTGCGAATCCTGGCGCTGTCGTTCTGGTTCAGGCCGTGGTTTAAGGTTGTGACATTATTATCGGCCGGAATCATTGCCATGGTTCTCCTGCTGTACGGATTGAAGGCATTGGCGTGGATCATAAACGCGATTGCGCATCAAGCCGGGATCGATGAAACTGAATAAGTGGAGCAAGCGAGTCAAATCATGAAGATATTATTTTACGCCGCGATCGGCCTGGCTTTTGCGCTGCTGTCTCTGACGGGCTACACGGCGCCTTACACCGTGACGCACTATTTGACCGGCTATGCGCTTTTGCTGCATGCGGCGCTGGCCCCGCTTTTCGCGCTGTGCATCGCCGCGTGGGCGGTGGTCTACGCGCCGCGGCGAGTGTTTACCGAAGAAGACTGGCTCTGGCTTCGCAACAGGGATCGCTTGGAGGAGCGCACGGCCCACGGTCTGGCGTTTGGAAAAAAAGCGTGCTTTTGGCTGATCCTTATCGCTTCCCTGCCCGTCATCCTCTCCATTACGTTGAATATGTTTCCCATCTTCGCCGCGCAGACGCAGCCGATTGTGATCACCGTGCATTATGCCGGCGTGATTCTGATGTCGATCGGCATTCTCGGCTACGCGGGCTGCTCGTGGGCGCAAATGGATCCGGATCGTTATTTTACGCCGGAGGAAAAATCGCACGCCGATAGGGATTAGGGATCGGTGGATCAAAAAAATCCGCATTCCATCCAGAAAAAAGCCGCCATTGAACTGCCGGATTCGAAGAATTCGCGAATGAGCGGCGCGCGCCGCTTCGCCCATGAAGCGATGGCGGCCGTGTTTGAAATTTATATCGAGCACAGCGACGCTTACTACGCCGAGCAAGCGGCCTACGCCGCCTTCGAAGAGTTGGATCGACTCGAACAAGAATTGAGCCGGTATATCGAAAACAGCGATATTTCGCGGATCAATCACGCCGCGAACGACAAGCCGATTCGAATCGGACTCGACGCCTTCGACTGCCTGAAACAGTGTCAAATCCTGCATCAAGAAACGGGAGGCGCGTTCGATGCGACCATCGGCCTGCTTTATGGGTGTTGGATTCATCCCGACAAATCGCCTAAGCAGCCGGCGGCGGAAGAACTGGAGTTTGCGCGCAAGCATACGGGCATGCGGCGGCTGGAATTAAACGAAGACGACCATACGGCGCGCGTGATCGATCCGCCGATCCATATAGATCTGGGCGGAATCGGCAAGGGATTCGCCGTTGACCGGATGGGGGCCTGCCTGCGCGACTGGGAGATTGACGCGGCCTTGATTCACGGGGGATGGAGCACGGCCCTGGCGCTGGATGCGCCGGCCGGGCAAGCGGGCTGGCCTGCTTTGCTGCGCCATCTCCTCACGCACAAAGCGCCCCTCATGCACGAAGCGTTCGAGCGGCTCTCGCTGCGTCGTCAAGCGGTCAGCGCCTCCGGCCTGCGCAAAGGGCCTCACATCATCGATCCGCGAACAGGCCAGCCGGTTCAAGAATCGCGGGCGGCCTGGTCGGGAGCGCCGCGCGCGGCGGACGCTGACGCGCTGTCGACGGCGTTTATGGTGATGTCCGGCGAAGAGATTCAGCGATTCTGCGAAAAGCGTCCGCAGGTCTGGGGGATAGTTTATCGCGAGAAGCCGGGAGAATCCGGGGGAAGCATGGAGCGATTCGGGCGCCAGCCCTAACGGCGGGATCAGAGATTCAAGAGGCGGGAGAAATCAATCGAGGGGAGACGATGCGATCGCCTCCCCTCGAAGAGTCATCATAGTTTACGATTGGAAGTTTACGATTGGAAACGCTTGAGCAGTTTGACGCAGGCGGCGACGCCTTCGGGTTCGCTCAGGCGGCTGCCTTCGTACTCGACGCCGACGAATCCATGATAGCCCGCATCGAGAACGATCTTCATCATGCGCGCGTAATCAATGCCGGTTTCGTTGCCGTCCGCATCGAAGTCGTGGCATTTGGCGCTCACGGCTTTGGCGTATTTCATCATGTCCTTGACGGCGGCGTAGCGATCGATCTCTTTGGGGAAGTTGCCGAAGTCGGGCAGGGTTCCAAAATTATCGACGCCCACCATATCCATCAAGGCGCAGAGCCATTTGGGATCGGAGGAATACCCGCCGTGATTTTCGATGATGACGTTCATGCCGTACTGGCGGGCGTAGGCGGAGAGTTCGTTGAACGAGTCGGCCGCATATTTCATGGCTTCGGCGGGATCGTCCTGATGGCCTGAATTGCAGCGGATGGAATGGCAGCCGAGGACGGCGGCGATGTCCAGCCATTTTTTGTGATTGATGACCGCCTGACGACGCTCGCGGAAGTCGGCGGAGCTCATGTTGCCTTCGTCGTCGCACATGATGAGAAGGATTTTGACGCCCTCGTTCTGTGCGGTTTTGATGAGAGTCTGCAGGTAGGAATACTGGGGCGATGGAAAGAAGGAGTTGACCAGTTCCAAGCCGGTCGCGCCCGCTTCGCGCACCATGCGCGGCTGATCGATCTGCTTTACTTCGCCTGCAAACAACATTTTGTGCCATGACCAAGCGGCGACGGAGATGTCGAATTTTCCTTTCACCACGTTATTGCTCCCTTCCGCAAAGCCGGCAACCGCGCTGACGGCCAGCAATGCGCTTCCAGATTGTTGAATAAAAGTTCGTCGTTTCATAATGGCCTCGAATGATGAATATCGCATATCCAAATGGTGCGTTCCATGGATGCGTATAAACAATGATCGCTCCGATCCTGCTTGTCAAGGAAATAAGCAAAGGGGGGAACGAATACCGACTACGGCCGGGGTTCGTTCAAATCGCGCAGAGCGGAGTCGAGCGACCGGTCATCGGCGGCCGCGGAGAAGGTTCGGGAGCAGGAAGCCAGGACGACCAAGCCGACGGCGACGGCGAACCACAGGGTGCAGATGCGGATGATCAGGGTGGCCGAAGCGGCGACGCCTTTGGGGATTTCAAAGAGAAGCATCAAAAGTCCGCCGATGGCGCCTTCCGTGGGGCCGATGCCGCCGGGAGTCATGAGCAGGGCCCCCATGATGGTTCCGAAAGCGTAGATAAAGGTCGCGGAGGCGATGGGCAGGGGATAATTGAAGCCCCAGAGCACTAGGTAGAAGGCGACGCATTCCAGAAACCAGGATCCCAGGCTGACGCCCGTCGCCAGCAGGAGAGGCCGGGGGGCGATCAGGAGATAGGCGCTTTCGTAGGCGGTTCGTAATTTATCGGCGTGATTGTGAAGGAAAGGGAGTCTGGCGAATCGGGCCAACGTCCATTCGGCCGCCCGCTTCCAACTGAGAAGAATCAAGACGGCGGCGACTCCCCCGATGGAGACGGCGAACACCACTCCGCCGTTCGGAAGAAGAGTGACGCCCAGCAGGGCCATCAATAGAAAGGCGATGAAGTCGGTGAGGCGTTCGGCGAAGACAATGGGGGCGGATCGGCTGATCGGGGTTTGGTTGATTTCTTTGACCAGATAGGACTTGAAGACTTCGCCGAACTTGCCGGGCGTGGCGGACATGACCAGGCCGGCCAGGAAGACCTGAAAGGAGGCGAGCGGGCGAAGAGGGATGTTCAAAATGGAGAGATAATAGTGCCATTTTGTGAATCGAACGACGTAATTTCCGAAGGCCAGCAGCAGGCACAAAGGAAGGATCCGCCACTGGAAGGAAGAAAACGCGGATGCGATTTCGCGCCAGCCGGTCCAGAGGCACCAGAGCAGATAGAGAATCGCCGCGGCGGCGATGGTTAAAAACAGTTTGGATTTGAAGGTCATTCGCGCGCTGCGCTGCATGCATCAATACTCCCGCGGCGCCGGCGCTTACGCGGCCAGCACGATATATCCAAGCATCCCTAATCCCAGAGGGAGCGTGTAGAAGGCGAATTGGTAGAGGCGGCCCTTTTTTACGATCCAAAGCAGCAGCCATAAAAACAGCAGCCCCGAGAATAAAGATATCAGGAAGCCCGCCAGCGCGGGCAGAAAAGAGACCTGGCCCATTTGAACTTCCTTGAAGAGAAACTGGTAGACGGAAGCCAGGATGATGGCGGGGATGGACATCAAAAAGGAATATTCGACCGCCCTGGTTTTGGAAACGCCCAGCAGCAGGGCGACGCTGATGGTGGCGCCGGAGCGCGAAACGCCGGGCAGGATGGCCAAACTCTGCATGACGCCCATGATGAGGGCGAAGCGCCACAGATTGGCGGGAAGCGAGGCCGGATTGTCATGACCGGCGGGATGCGCCCGGAGAGTGGACAAGAGAAGACCGCTGGTGATGAGGAACGAAAACCCGACGGCGGCGAGATTGTCGCGGACGCGCTCGAAGAACTCCAAAAAGAGAAGGCCGATGACGACGGTCACGCCGGTGCTTAGCAGCAGAGCGAGGATTAATTTTTGATGCTCCCACCGCTCCTTGGAGGCGGACTCGGCCTGTGCGGGCAGGAGGGAGGATCCCAGTTCGAGCAGGCGGCGGCGGTAAAAGGCGCAGACCGCCAGGAGAGTGGCCAGATGAAGCAGCAGATCGAATCCGAGAAAGTTGGAGGCCGTGTAGTTCATCCACGTCTCCATCATAACCAGATGGCCGGAGCTGGAGATGGGCAGAAATTCGGTCAACCCTTGAAGAAAGCCTAATAAACAAGAATCAAATAAGTTCATAGAATAGGATCCGAGTCGAATCGTCTGGTTATTCGCGATGGAGACGGCGACGTGAGACGCCGCTTCGTTCTCTGTGCGTTCTTCGAATGTGTTTTTTTCAGAAATGGAATCGCAAAAAACGCGCGCATCCAAAAGCGCGAACGCCGCCGATCGCAATCGGGATCGAACGCGCTGCATGAAACGGTTACATTGCACAGTCCAATGAAGACTTTGACAAGGGGCGGAAATAATTCAAATAGCATTTTATTCAAAAAAACATCAAGCTTCATGGAGGCGTTCATCGAATATCGAGGAGACGGGCGCCGCCTCGGAAATTACTGTCGATCGAATCAATTCAAATACTGATAGAGCGTGTTGCGCTTGCGCGGCTGGAATCCGGCGTCTTCGACGAGGGCGCGAACTTCTTTTTCGCTGCTGCAATGATGGACGCCGGTCGCGGCGACCACGTTTTCCTCCATCATGGTCCCGCCCATATCGTTGGCGCCGAAGAAGAGAGCCATCTGACCGACCTGCATGCCTTGGGTGATGAAGGAGGCCTGCAGGTTGGGGATGTTGTCGAGGAAGAGGCGTGAAAGAGCCAAGGTCTTCAAATAATCGGCGGCGCCCGATTCGGGGATGTTCTCCATGCGGGTGTTGGCGGGTTGAAAGGTCCAGGGAATGAAGGCGGTGAAGCCGCCGGTTTTATCCTGCAGGGTGCGGATATGATTCATGTGTTCGACGCGCTCCCGGATGGTTTCGATGTGGCCGAACATCATGGTGGCGGTGGTGCGCATGCCCAGTTTGTGCGCTTCTTCGTGGACGTCCAGCCAGGCCTGAGTCAGACATTTTCCGCGCGTGATTTTTTTGCGAACGCGATCGCTGAGAATTTCCGCCCCGCCGCCGGGGATGGTGTCCAAACCGGCATTCTGCAGTTCGCGCAGGATCTCTGCGATGGACATATTGTATTTCCGGCTGAAGAAGTAGATTTCGGGCGCGGAGAAGGCGTGCAGATCGACGGTGAACCGCTGTTTGATTTTCGCCAGAAGTTCGCAGTAGAAGTCGAACGGGAGCACAGGATGAAGGCCGCCCTGCAGAAGAATTTGGGTTCCGCCGTCGTTGACCAACTCTTCGATTTTTTGAAAGAGTTCCTCGTCGGAGATCACATAGGCTTCGCCGTCGCCGACTTTCCGGGAAAAGGCGCAAAAATCGCAGACGGCGGCGCAGACGTTGGAATAATTGATGTTGCGATCGACGACGTAGGAGACGATCTGCGGATCGGACGATTGGAGGCGCGCCCGATGGGCCTGTTCGCCCAGTTCGAGCCATTCGGAGGTTTGGAAAAGGTTCACGGCTTCGTCGGGGGTAAGCCGCTGGTTTTGATCAATCATGAGTATTCTCGGTTCCGGATGAAATGCCGGCTTTGGATGCGGCCCGCTGCTGCTCTTGGATTTTGATTTCCTGGATTTTGATTTCCTGGACTTTGATTTCCTGAAGAAGCGCGATCACTTCTTTTTTTTCCTGAAGAAAATCGGAATCCAGATAGGCCATGTAAAAACGAACCGCGGCGTCTTTCAGATTTCCCTGCTCCATCAGGCGCCGGCCGACGACGAGATTGGCGTCGCGATCCCACGGCTGGAGCTGCAGCAGGCGCCGGCAGAATTCAACGCGCCGACCGGCGTCTTCCTCCTGCGGGGAAGCGTCGATCATACCCTGCAGGGCGTCGGCGTCGTAAGGGCGACGCTCCAGGATGCGGCTGTATATTTGCCGGGCGGCGTCCAACTCGCCGGCTTGCATGTGCATTTTAGCCTTGGCGAGCTGCGCATCGCGAGAGGGGCCGCATTGGAGACCCAGCAAAGGCGGCAGGAGCAGAAGGCAGAACCACAGTCTACGAGCGGATAAAACGGACATCAGTAGGCGTTTTTGAACGAGGTCAGCGTCTTCCAAAGGATTTTCACGTCGAGGATGAGCGACCAGTTTTCGACATAGTAAAGATCGTGCTGAGTTCGTTCGATGACGGAGGTGTCGCCGCGCCAGCCGTTGACCTGAGCCCAGCCGGTAATGCCCGATTTGACCATGTGGCGGCGCATGTAATAGGGAATCTCTTCCTTGAATTTGTCAACGAAATAAGGGCGCTCGGGGCGCGGACCCACCAGGCTCATATCGCCGCGCAGCACGTTGAGGAACTGGGGGAGTTCATCCAGATTGTAGCGGCGCAGGAAGCGCCCGATGCGCGTAGTGCGCGGATCGTTGGTGGTTGCCCATTTAGGGCCGGTTTCATTCTCGGCGTTGTCGATCATGGAGCGGAACTTGTAAATGTCGAATTTGTTGCCGTCGCTGCCGACTCGCTGCTGGACGTAAAAAACGGGGCCTCTGGAATCGAGGCGGATCAAGGCGGCGATCAGGAGCATCAAGGGCGAGGTTACGATCAAAGTGACGCCGGAGATCAGGACGTCCATGCTTCGTTTGGCGATTTGCCCGAAGCCGCAGAGGGGAGTTTCGTCGAACAGGATGGTGGGAAGCGACTCCACTTCCTGCAGACTGATGCGGCGGCTGAGAAGATCGAACAAATCGGGGGTGACGCGATAATCGGCGCCCGATTCGCGGCAGATCTTCATGACGTCGAGAATCTCGTGCGGTTTATTGGGGATCATGCTTATGATGATGTTATTGATGCCGTATTCTTTAACGAGTTGAGGAATATCCTGGGCCTGACCTAAATGCGGGAGCAGGGGATGGGCTTCGCCGCGGGCCTCGCCGACGCCGATGATTCCGATCAACTGATATTTGGATCCGTAATATTGCTGGAGTTTCTCATTCGCCTGCAGGCAGCGCTTGAGCGGACCGACCAGGACGGTTTTGCTGAAGAGTACGCCGCTTCGGATCAAGTGAATCTGGATCCAGTGCAGGGCGCTCCGCTGAACGACGATGGCCCCGCAGACCACGGGAATGGCGAGCCCCACCGTCAATCGCGAGAAGGAGAATCCGCGGTAATTGAAAAGCAGAGCCATGAGGAAAATATAAGAAACGAGAATGCCCAATATCTGAGAACTGATGTGCGCCTGCCGGGCCAGGCCGACTCTGCGTTCGTACAAGCCAAGACGTTCGTAAACGAGCACGCCGACGATGCCGATAAAGAAAGAAAGATTGACATACGACAAAAAATCAGGGATGTAGGGCGGAGACGGCGGCGGGAACCACTCGTAAATAATCGTATAGAAGCGGATGCCGTAAGCCGCGATCAACGAGAGGGAGAAGACCAGAAAATCCGATAGCAGCAATATGAACAGCGGCAAAAAATATTTGTCTTTGAGAGTGTTTTGAATTGAATGATTGTTCACGTTATTCATTGATACTTTAACGACTCAACCCTTTCCAACACAATTTGACGAGGCAGAAATCCGCCCGTTTCGTTTTCCCAGACTTCCGCCCGATCTGCCCGGAGCAACCCGAGCAGTAAATGCGCAACTCGATGCGCCTACGCAAGTTCATCGATTTTGGATCGATGAACGTACAAATAGAAAATCACCCTCTTACTTATGTTCGCAATTATATCCCTAACTTGGAGCATTTGTCAACAAAATTATAGAATTCAGAGAGTTAACTGAATCCTCATTTTTTTGATCAATTTGACTATCTTAGGCGAAGGCTGATGTAAGCGTCAATATGAAATGACCCATGCTGAGGTCATCATTATAATTCCACAGCCAGCGTCTTAAAAGTACTACGAGAACCGATTCTTAGCGATGCAAATCATTTCAAAACGCCATAGCGCGTTGAGAGAATCATATCATTTCTCGGGCCATTCAACAATCTTTTTTGGAATTATCTTGACGGTCAAGCCGGGAGGGAGTAATATTCAAAAAATGAATTTTGTATTCTGATAAGAACGGCGAATGGATCAAAGTCAACATACCCACTCGAATGACGCGTATATGGATCGCGACGAGCAGATGATTCTCAATTTGCTGTCGGCGATAGAAGAAAATCCCAATACGACGCAGAAAGACCTCGCCACCCGTTTGGGGGTGGCGGTGGGGGTGGTGAATTCGTATTTGAAGCGCGTGATATACAAGGGGTATGTGAAAACGAAAAGTTTGCAGCGCCGGCGGCTGCGTTATCTCCTCACGCCGAGCGGGATTAAAGAAAAAACGCGGTTGACGTATGAATTTCTACAGTATTCGTATGTGTATATCCGGGAGATAAGACGGAAGACGCGCGCGCTGCTGGAGCCGTATGCGGCGCAAGGGAAGAGGCGCGTTATTTTTTATGGAGCGGGAGAAGCGGCGGAGCTGGCCTATTTGGCGGTGCGCGAGTTGGGGATGCATCTGGAGGCGATCGTGGACGAGGATCACGTCAACGAACGATGCATCGATCATGTCATCCAGGATTTGTCGTGGATACACAACAACGGTTCCGCCGATGTGCTGCTTGTCATAAAATCAGTGGACGAAAAGGAAGAACTTTCAGCGCGGATTCAGACCATCACGGAAAAGAACCAAATCGAGTTAATTTCATTGAAATAGATTGATTTTCATTCGATGGATTTCTGCCCATGGCTCATGTTGAATCTCTGCATCAAAAACTTATTCGACGGGCGCGCTATCTACGGTATCTAGGCAAGCCCATTCTCTGGCCGGAGTTCGGCCGCCGCTTGAAGTACAAACTTTTTTCGAAGCGGGAGGATGAAAAGCGCCTCGCTTCGCAGCGTGAAGAAGCGTCCTCCTGGTGCGAAAGCCGCGCTCTGTCTTCGGAGCAAGCGCTGCAAATCATCGGCGATTCAACGACGCCGCTGCTGCCGGTTCGCGAGACCTTTCCCGGGGAATTCGCTCAAGCGGAGCGGGCGGCCGCCGGGTGCCCCATTAAAATGGGCGGCGCGGGCAACCTGGATCTGCTTTTTTCGCTTTGCGAAGTTTTGCAGGCGGAAACCGTTTTGGAGACGGGCGTGGCCTACGGATGGTCGAGTCTGGCGATTCTCTTATCGCTGCAGAAAAGATCCCATGGCCGATTGTACAGCATCGACCTGCCTTATCTGGAGCTGCAGAACGACCGCTGGGTGGGCGTAGCGGTTCCCGAATCGTTAAAGGGCCGTTGGAAACTTTTTCGGATGGCGGATCGGGAAGGAGCGCCGCGGGCGATTCGCGCGGCTCAAGTCTTCGACCTCGTTCATTACGATTCGGATAAATCATACGCCGGCCGGATGAGCACGTACCGCCGGGTCTGGGCGGCGCTGCGTTCGAAGGGCGTTTTGATGTCGGACGATATTGGAGACAACCCGGCTTTTCGGGATTTTTGCGAGGAAGCCGGCGTGGATAGTCTCGTCGTAAAAGACGGGCGTAAATACCAGGGCGTCGCGGTCAAGCCGTGAGGAGGCGCCGCAGGCAGGAGAATCGATTGGAATCCGCCGATCTTATATTGATCATCAGCGATCTGGGCAGCGGCGGAGCGCAGCGCGTGCTCACGACGCTGGCTCAAGCCTGGGCCGAGAAAGGCTATCGAATCTGCGTAGCGACGTTCGCGGATCCATCCAGCGATTTTTTTGAGCTGTCGCCCTCGATCCGCCGCATTGTCGTCGGGGGGATGGGGGAATCCCGCCATGCGTTGGAGGCGCTTCGCATGAATATCCGCCGCGTGCTCCGGCTTCGACGGGCTCTGCGGGAGAGCGGCGCGCCGCTGGCGGTTTCGTTCGTCGGGTCGACGAACATTCAAACCGTGCTGGCCTCGATCGGCCTGGATATTCGCTTGATCATTTCGGAGCGCAACGATCCCGCGCGCCAGTCGCTGGGGCGGTTCTGGGATTTCATGCGCCGCCGGTTCTACCGGCGGGCGGACCGGGTGACGGCCAACAGCCAAGGCGTACTGGTCACGCTGTCGGAATTCGTTCCGATCAAGCAACTGGCTTATGTTCCCAACCCGCTGCGGATTCCGCCGGATGAGACGCCGAACGATTCTCGCGCGCCGACCGTTTTGGCGGTGGGGCGCCTGCATCCGCAGAAGGCGTATGACATCCTGCTGCCGGCCTTCGCGAAAGCCGCCGCGGATCATCCCGAATGGCGGCTGAACATTCTGGGCGAGGGAGGGCTGCTCGGCGAACTGCAAAGGACGGCGGAAGAATTGGGGATCGCGGAGCGCGTCCACTGGCTCGGATGTTCGAAGAACGCCTTTCCGTTTTACCGGAATGCAGATATCTTTGTTCTGGCGTCGCGCCATGAAGGAATGCCGAACGCCATGCTGGAGGCTATGGCCTGCGGACTGCCGGTGGTTGTATCGGACGCCTCGCCCGGCCCCCTGGAATATGTGAAAAACGAGGATGCGGGATTGGTGTCGCCCGTCGACGACGTCGACGCTTTGGCGAAGGCGTTGCGGCGGTTGATGAACGACGCCGTCTTGCGGAAGCGCTTGGGCGGGCGAGCCAAGGAGCTCACATCCAAACTGGAATTGGCGCAAGCGATCCAGGTCTGGGAGCAGGCCATCGGATTATCAGAGAAATCATAACAAACTGAAACTGTCTATCCCTAGGAGAGAATGCATGAAGGCTTTCGTTACGGGCTGCGCGGGATTTGTCGGCAGCCATTTATGCGAGGCGCTGCTGCGCCGAGGCGATTCGGTGATCGGCATTGACGCGCTGACCGACAATTATCCGGCGGATGTCAAGCGGAGGAATTTATCGGCTTACGCCGATCACCCTCAATTTGAATTCAGAGAATCCAACCTGGTCGAGACGGATTTGCTCGCCGTTCTCGGGGGGGTGGACTGCGTGTTTCACACCGCCGGCCAGCCGGGCGTGCGCTCCAGCTGGGGAAGACATTTTGAGATTTATTTAAAGAACAACATTCTGGCGACGCAGAAGATTCTCGAAGCGATCAAGACCATCGGGAAGCCGATTCGCGTGGTGTTTTCGTCGTCGTCGTCGATTTATGGAAATACGGATCAGCTGCCGGTGACGGAATTGAGCCTTCCCCGCCCTTTTTCGCCGTATGGAACGACGAAGCTGGCGGCCGAGCATCTCTGCCATCTATATCATCAGAATTTCAAGGTTCCGGTCGTCTCGCTGCGCTATTTTACGGTGTACGGACCGAGGCAGCGTCCGGATATGGGATTCCATATTTTTATCAAGGCCATGCTGGAGAACCGGCCGATCACGGTTTTAGGGGACGGCTCGCAGACGCGCGATTTCACGTATGTGGACGACATCGTGTGCGCCAATCTGCTGGCGGCGGAGAAGCCGGTGGAAGGGGAAGTCTTCAACATCGGCGGAGGAAGCCGTCGCTCGCTGCTGGATACGTTCCGCATTCTGGAAGAGGCGTCCAACCTGCCGGCGAAACTGGAGTTTCGGGCGGCGGAGAAAGGCGACGTCAAAGACACCTGGGCGGATGCGGGCAAGGCCCAAAAACGGCTGGGCTTCGAACCGCAGGTCGATCTAAAAACCGGCCTGCAGCGCCAGTTTGAATGGGAGCGGGGGGTTTATTAAGTCTGCGTAAACGATTCCCGGCGGCCCAAAGCCGCCATAAAAAAACGCCAGCCGGATTAAGCGATCTCTTCAATCGTGCGTGGGATCGCACTCCAAACGCTTTCCATCATACCGTCTTTTTTGCGCATGGACAGCCAAAAGTAAAACCTATGGCTGGCCTTCGGGTCAGCCTTCTTTTTTCTTGACGAGTTGTATCTTATATGCTACATTCAAGTATGTTTAAGATCCAGTTTTTCAAGGATGTGAAAAGGAAATCGCCATTCAGGGAATGGTTAAATTCTCTTTCTATAAAAGCAAGAGATCGTGTTCTCAGCCGGTTATATCGGATACAGAATGGGAATTTGGGAGATTATAAGCGGATAGGAACAGGTGTTTTTAAACTGCGTTTGTTTTTTGATGGAGGCTGGCGGATTTATTTCGGTCGAGATGGGGAAGAAATCATCCTTCTGCTGTGCGGAGGCGACAAAAGCAGCCAAAAACGGGATATTGAAAAGGCATTGGAATATTGGAGGCAGTACCATGAGCAAAAAAAAGATTAGATATCAAACATTAGATGAATATGTAGAAGAACGCTTTAAAGAACACCCGGAAGAAATTGAAGGGTTTCTGGAAACCGTTCTTGAAGAGTACGAAAAAGATCCGGACGAAGGCGCTTTGCTTATGGCGCTGCGCCAAGTGGCAAAAGCCAAAGGCGGAATGACGGAATTAGCCAAGAAAACCAATCTCTCCCGTGAAAGTTTGTACAAAACACTTTCTCCGACAGGCAATCCCCGCTTAAGGAACCTTCAACGCATTCTGGAGGCATTTGGTTATTCTCTGACGTTAAAACTTACGAGAACCGCCCGTTGAAAAGGAACTGACGGAGTTAAAACATGGATGCGCTGGAAATTCTACACCGCCCCCATTGATGCGCGGCGCTGTCCTTCTCTGCGCAAGCCCTCCCGGCGGCCCAAAGCCGCCATAAAAAAACGCTAGCCGTATTAAGCGATCTCTTCAACCGTGCGTAGGATCGCACTCCAAACGCCTTCCATCACGCCGTTCTCCACGATCACGGATAGCCAAACTAAAGAGAGGGGCGCAATGCCATGCATCGCGCCCCTCCAAAACATTTCGGTTCGTATGGAAATTAATACAGCGACCAATTCCCGACTGAAACCGGCTCGAAGTAATCGAATTCATCCGGCGTCAATGTCGCGCGGGTGATTTTGACGCGATCCATCAGCCCCACATATGGCAGCCCTCCTCCGGCTTCGCAGCCGAAATACAAAAAGGCTTGATTTTCAGGAGATAAATTAACCCCGCTTTCATAAGGATACGTGTCGGACAACTCGCCGTCTACATAAAACTTGAAAGCGAATCCATCCCAGTCAAATACTGCCGCTACATGATGCCATTGCCCATCGTCTGGAATCACGGCGTTGGAATGAGCGTCGACGATGCCGAAGGTGGTCACCGTCAGTCGGTTTTCACCATACAAGATATTTGCCGGTCTGTCGGCGGCTGTCGCATTTTGAAAAGGAGCGCCGTCTTCATCAAAGTTGTAAGCGACGACTGTGCTGCTTAACACCTCTTTGGGACTGGCGGCGTCGGAATCCAATTGGTCGGCCGTCAAAGCGGCTTTATGAATGCGGAAACGATCGATCGCGCCCAGAAACGGCCAAGAGATATCGTGAGAGATGCCAATGCTCATCATGCTGTTTAAGTAGTCGCGGGGGACACTCGCATTTTCTACAAAGCCTACATTTTCACCGTTGATATAAAAATTGACGCCGCTTCCCGGCTCCCAAACATAGGCGATATGGCGCCAGGCGCCGTCGAAGTCAACCGTGACGTCGGTAAGGACGATGTCGACAACGCCTAATAAGGTGAAGACCGGATTGTTGCCTGAAAATCCGGCTTTGAGAGAACTGCCGATTCGGAAAAAGTCTTGGTAACTGTCGGAGCCTTCCGGCTTGATCCAGGCTTCAAACGTAACAGGCCCTTCTTTCAGATCCTCCAATATAGGATCCACCGAGTCGTCAACGGTCAGTCCGCCGGGATAAATGGCCTTGTCGCCATCTTGGCCTGCAGCGCCCACGGTTTGCACCAAAGGAGGATTCGTCGCGGCGGGACGGAAGGAAAATGAATAGCCGCCTTGGCCTCCGACGCCATAGGCGAAGAAGATGGGCCGCGCGGCTACTTGATCTTCCGCTTTGAATTTCGTCCAAACCTCAAACGTAAACGGTTCGTCGATGATATCAAAGAAATACGTCTGGTTGTCGTCATACATGATGCGGTCGTCGCCGTCGAACGACATGGAAAAATCGCCCGCTTCCCCTTTCGGATTGTCTTCGGAAAATGACGGGTACGAGTTTTCCAGAATCTCCTGGTTCATGCTGATGGCCGGCCGGTCCGCAGCGGCGCTGTTCTGATAAGGCGCCGCCCCTTCATCGAATCCATAAGCGACAATCGTGCTTTCCAGATTCTCTTTCGGATTCGCAGGATCGCTGTCCAGATCTTCTTCGGTTAGAACCGCCCCGTGGATGCGAAGGCGGTCCATCATTCCCAGAAACTGGCTGGTTCCCGTCAAGGTCGAACCGATGCTGATATAACTGTCTTGAAAATCGTTCGGCAGCCGCGTCTCCTCGACAAACTGGGCGAAGGCGCCGTCCAAATAGAACGAAACCCCCACTCCAGGCTCCCACGCGTAAGCGATGTGATGCCACTCTCCATCGATGGGAACAGGAACGGCCGTGTTGATGTCAACCACAGCCAGGAAGGTGAACACCAGATTCTCTCCGTTGAAGCCTGCCTTGATGGATGTTCCCAGACGGAAAATATCCCGCCAGCCGTCCAACTGGTCAGGCTTCACCCATACTTCCGCCGTCATGGGGCCTTGTTGAAGCGCCAGAACGGGATTTTCGGAATCGTCCACCCGCAGCCCGCCGATGGGCCGGATGGAAAGATCGCCCGCCTGCCCCGTCGGTGAATCTGTCTCGATTACGGGAAGAGACACCAGCGCGCCCAGCGAGGCGTCGTATTGGCCGCTGTTGTCCGTCACGATCGATCCGGAGCCTTCGTTAAATTCCCACATGTACACATCCTGCGAAAACGCAAAAGGCGTGCATGCGATCGTCCACAAGCAGAAAAACGCGATGCCTTTTTTCATATGCTACTCCCCTTTATTTGGATTTTTGTAAATCTTGATCCCGTTTATTCGTTCTGTCAATCGAACCATCGAATGCTCGAACAAAAAAATACGATAAAAAAAAGAGATGCTTAAAAAGAAGGAAGAATGCATTCAAAAAGCAAGCCGGTCTTGGCGATAATTTTTTCATGAAATGAAGTTGGACCGGCGGGCTAATAGGGAAGCGGGGCGTCGCTATCC
Organism: Candidatus Omnitrophota bacterium; assembly: GCA_016934335.1. Lineage (GTDB taxonomy): Bacteria > Hinthialibacterota > Hinthialibacteria > Hinthialibacterales > Hinthialibacteraceae > JAFGTC01. Next base: position 26,343 of record JAFGTC010000001.1, read on the forward strand.
ACGATTCTTCAGGCAGGAAGGGTGGGCTAAAGGATAGTAGATAGTGGGGAGTGGGGGGCGGGTTGCGCTTCGCTTTTAGCCCTACCCTTCCAGGCTGTTCTCCCGCATATTGAAACTCCCCCCGCGGCGCGAGGCGGGGCGTTCTCGCGCCGCGGGAGTGGATTTCCACTTCGAACACTTACGGGTTGAGGCTCTCGGCGTTCCTCGCGCCGGCGGTCAGGTCGCTGATGTCGTAGAGGTTCACGACATTACCACTCACCAAGGCTACATGTTTTCCATTCGGAGAAAAAACTATCTTGTCAACATA
>JAFGTC010000038.1 GCA_016934335.1 Candidatus Omnitrophota bacterium
GACCGGCCGCTGGCGCCGACGCGCGTGTAGATAATCTTGGCTTCGGGAACCGCATCGCGGACAATCTGCTCGATTTTCTGAAAGGTTTCGTCGACGACCTCGATGCGCGTTCCCACCGCCATTTCGCCTGAGACGCTCACTTCCGATTCATCGGCTTTGGGCATGAATTCCACGCCGACATTGCCGATCAAGCCGACGCTGGCGCCCAGCAGAGCCAACACGAGAACGATGACCAGCGTACGATGCCGCAGGGCCGCCTCCAGGAAGACGGCATATTCCCGCTCCAGGAGAGACAATAATCCACGGTCTGTTTTTTGGGCCGGTCGCTTCGGGGATATACGAAGATAGCGAGACGAGAGAACCGGAATCAGCGTCAACGCGACAATCAAAGAACAAAACAAAGCAAAGACGACGACCACGGCCAGTTGTTTGAACGTGACGCCCGCCATTCCCCGGACGAACAATACCGGCAGAAACACGACGACCGTCGTCAACGCGCTGGCAAAAATGGCGGTCGATACTTCTTCGGTTCCATTCACGGCGGATTGCATCCGGTCATGCCCGCGTTCAAGATGTTGAAAGATATTTTCGAGAACTACGATGGCGCAGTCGACCAACATGCCGACGCCTAACGCCAATCCTCCGAACGTCATGATGTTCAAGGTGAATCCGCAAAAATACATCAAGGCGAAGGTCGCCAAAATCGAGATGGGAATCGCGACAAAGATGATCATGGTGCTGCGCATGTTGCGGAGGAAGAAATACAGAATAAAGATGGCGAGAACAGCGCCGAAGCAAGCGGAGTTGCGCACATTGGCGATGGAACTTTTAATATAGGTGGAACTATCCATAATGGGGAAGATATGGAGTTGGGGGAAGCTCTCGTTAATCCGCTCCACTTCGGCCATCACGCCTTCGGCCACCTGAACTGTGTTGCTGCCGGCCTGCTTGTTGACCGACATGCGCACGACGGGGACTCCGCCGGATCGGTAGATGTAAGTGATTTCTTCGTGCGAATCTTCAACGTCGGCGATGTCTTTCAGGAGAATCGGCACGTTGTCGCGCATTTGAATGACGGTGTTTTCGATTTCCTGGACGGATTGAAATTCTCCCTGGGTGCGGACTTGGGCTTCGAGGAAGCCTTCATCCACTTTCCCGGCGGGGAGATTGATGTTTTCTTTGCTCAGAGCATCCAGCACCGCATCGAGAGAAAGATTGAGGGCCGTAATTTTATGGCGGTCCAGATCGACGTGAATTTCCCGCTTCAATCCGCCGCGAATCTCGACGGCCGCCACGCCGGGGATGCGCTCCAACCGGTATTTCACCTGATGTTCGACGACGTCGAGCAGTTCGACGGGATCCAATTTGCCGGATACGCCCATATAAACGACGGGAAAGGAGGATAAGTCGAATTTGTAGATGCGGGGCGTATCGGCGTCTTCGGGAAGGCGCGAGCGAATCCGATCGATCCGGGTTCGGACGTCGTTGGCCGCTTCATCAAGATCCGTGCCCCAGGTAAAACTGACGCGAACGCGGCTTTCCCCTTCGGAGGAGGTGGAATTCAATTCCTCGACGCCTTGAATCGAACTTACGGTCTCTTCGACGGGGCGGGTGATCAATTGCTCCATTTCCTGCGGCCCGACGTTCGTATAGGAAGTCGCGACGGTGATGGTCGGATAGGTGATGTCGGGCATCAGATCGATGGGAAGGCGAATAAACGAGATGACGCCGAAGAGAATCACCATCAAAAAAAACATGACGGTTGTGATGGGTCGACGCACGGAGAAGAGAGAGATTTTCATTCAACGCATCCTGCTAAAATGCACTGGATTGATTGGGCGCACTGGATCGATTGGGCGCACTGGATCGATTGATGGTGATGGGATCTCCATCGCTTAAGAGATGCTGCCCCATGACGATGACGGATTGGCCGGACTCCACGCCGGTCACTTCCGAAACCTCCGAGTTGAAAATGCCTCGATCGATGGAGACGAATTGAACGGTCTTCGAGTCCGGACTGACGACAAAAACCCCCTGTTTTGATTCTCGCCTCACGATGGCTTCGTTGGGAACCAGCCGTACATTTTCACGGACATCGAATTGAATCGTCACTCGTGCAAACATGCCCGGTTTGAGCAGCAGGTCGGAATTATCGAATTCGATTTCGGCCTCCGCCGTGCGCGTATCGGGATCGAGAATGGGAGCGATGCGGATGACTTGCCCTTCGAACGTCTTGCCGGGATAGGCGTCTACCTTGAGTTGGGCGCTCAAGCCGATCCGGATTTTCGCATAATCGCGTTCGACGACGCTGATTACCGTCTTGACGATTGACATGTCCGAGAGGGATACAATCGGCGTAGTGGGAGAAAGCATCGCTCCTTCGTCGACAAATCGCTTTCCCACAAATCCGTTGATCGGCGCGTAAATTTTCGTGTACGAGAGCCGGGCTTCGGCCGCCCGGAGAGCGGCGTCCTGCTGAGTGATAAGCGCTTCGGCGACTCTCTTTCGCCCCTGGATCTTTAACAATTCCGCTTCGGCGTTTTCCAGTTCGGTTTCAGCGGCGACTTTTCTCCGGCGAAGCGTTTGTATTCGCTCCAACTCGCGCTGGGCGGTCGAAAGCGATGTGTTGATCTCTTCCAACGACGCTTTCGCCACAACCAGTTTGGCGTTGGACTCATCGACTTCGTGGAGAATTTCAACGTCGTCTAAGGTAGCCAGCAATTGGCCTTCTTGAACCGGATCTCCCAGATCGACCAGAATGGAATTGACGCGGCCGGAAATTTTCGGAGAGATCAAGACCTCGGCTCTTCCCGCCAGAGCGCCAGTAAATGCGGAAATGTCGGCGATACTCCCTATTTGAACCGGCGAACAAATGACGACGATGGGATCCTTCTCGCGCTTAAAAGCGTTTTTTGATTTCGTTATCGTTAATAAGCGCCAAACCACAAGAGATGCAATGAGCAATAGAACCAGAGTAATGAATAATTTACGCATGATACTCCAACAAAACACCAATAATGCAAAGCAATAACCCTACGCAGCATCTATCAGATTACACCTGAATCGATGAGAGAAAAAGATATCCCGGTGACGCCGTATAAAAAAAGAACAAAATTCACTTTGTTCGCGGTTTTGATAGCGGCAGGATGGGGGGATGTTTTGAATTACGCTGCAAGTTATACGATCGTTTTCAGAACTCAACCAATTTTTTTGATCAAAATGCGATTAAACAGTTGACGATGGATGAGAAGATAGGTATTCTTGTTATGTAAGCAAAACAGGAGAAATGTTCACAAACAACATGAGGGCCTTCACCAAGTTTTCAAGAGATATGCATCATCGATTCGCCATCCCCATAAACTGCATTTTTCTCCGAATCAGCATCGGCGCTCTGATTCTGCTTTCTCTTGGCATGATCCTGTATCATCCCATCGAGCATTGTGATGGACCGGACAGTCACCCCGATTGTCCTCTCTGTCAAATGATGAACGGCCAGGCCCCTATTCCGGAATTTTCCTCCTGGCTCCTGCTCGCTCTATTTGTCCTCTTATTTGAACGACTCAAACCGCCTGAACGTCTTGAGTTCGTTTCTTCATTTTACTGCATCTCCAAATCCCCTCGCAGTCCTCCTTTTTAATTGATCTCCATCATTCCCCCTGACTTAACGTTTAAATCACAATTTTAGATCTCTAGGTGTAATCATGGAGGTTTTCATCATGGGAAACGCAAAAGAAATCGACAGCGTATTATCCCGGTTGGAAACAGCTGCGGAGAAAATAGAATCGTCGCTGGCTGCCGACCATCAAAAAAAAGCGGAGCGCTACCGGCGAGAATTAAAGAATGTTGTAGAAGTTTTGGAGCAAACCAAAGGCGCCTTCCGTTCCAAGCAGTTGAAGAATTTGCGCGAACGCATTGAAGACGTTCTACAACAAGAAATTCATTAATTGCAGCACATAAGTTCGGGGCGTTTGTCGGGCCATGCATAAGGCTGGCAAGACGAAGCGCAACGCAGGTTGAATTTGCGGCGATGAATACGCGGCGATGAATTCAATTGGCGTTGCGCTTTTTTTTGCACCCGGATTATCCGAATCGTCATGAGCGCGTTACGGCGCGTCTTAAAACTATAGAAGAACCAGAAAGGATAAAGATTATGCTGAAAATCCAAAAAGTGAGGCCTCCCGCGGGATTCACGCTGATTGAACTGCTTATCGTAGTCGCCATCATCGGCATCTTGGCGGCGATGGCAGTACCGAATTTCATGAATGCTCGTATGCGGTCGATGGTGGCGCGGGTAAACGCAGACCATCAGGCGATTCAAACAGCATTAGGAATGTATGCGGTAGACAACGGCCGTTATTCAGCCTACGGAAATCCGGAGGATGTTGTTACGGCGATCAACGCGGGGGCGATTACCTATTTGCCGGTTCGGCTGACGACTCCCGTCTCGTATCTATCCTCTCTTCCCTACGATCCATTTCCACCCAAAGTCATGGGAGGCGATTCCAGCAGCCATGCAACTCGCTCTTATAAGTATATTCATGCCTATGACGAAATTTATAAGGAGCAGAGTTTTTATGGAAAACACTTGCGGGCGCATACCAAGAACGCCTACGGAGAAGAACGGCAGATCATGTACGAGATCTGGTCGCTCGGTCCGGATCGAATCCCGGGCCATCAGGGAATTTTTTACGATATTTCCAATGGATTATTCAGTGAAGGAGACATGATCACGCACGGTTAATCATTCAACCTGCGAATCAACCCTATTCCAGAAAGGATCAAGAAAATGAATCTTGTTAAACCGAATTATTACTGGGGGCTTCTGGTAATTTTGATCATCATGACATTTGAAATCCCGACGGCATGGAGCCATGCGCGCTGGACTCAGCGCAACGAAACAGGCGACTGGACGGTCGCTTTGTATCACTTTGATGACGAGGAGCTGGAGGCCGGGAAGTCATTGATCGATGAAGGTTCTAACGGCTTGAATTTATTGATTGGAGAACCCCAGCCTTATCTTCTGGATGGAGAACTGCAGCCGGCGGAGGAACTGTATCCGGGCAAAGGGAATTATCGTTTTCTCGCTCAGGCGTTGGAATGCTCCTCGCCCCAGCTATTATCCGCCACACAATCGATTCCCCATCCCTTTACTCTCTCTCTGGAGATATGGCTCAAACCCCTTTCATTAGGCGCCGATTTCCGCTTCGGATTTCTGGACGGGATCCATGTCCGAATCCGCCACAGCGACGATGAAGGAGACCGCTTTCACATTTTAGGATTGAACTCGGACGGCATGGACGATCAACAATACAAAGCGCCGGGATTCGCCGACTTTCCTCGAGTCTCTACATGGAATCATTACGGGATCACCATACGATGCCCCCATGTCCAACAAACGGATCGCGGGACGTACATTTATGGCGAAGGAAGCGTCGCGCGATTCTTCTATTTCTCTCACGCCGTCGGGTTTACAGGGGAGCGCACGCTTGACGTCAGCGGGCTGGAACTGCCTGAGCTGGGAACGCCGGGCATCGAAGTGTATTCAGGCTTCTTCCAGATCGATGAGTTCCAAATCAGTCATATCGATTGGTGCATTTCCCAGGAGTATTCGCATGGCGGACAAGGAGGAAGCGAGCATGGCGATATTATGGATTTATCTCATGCTTTTGAAGACGGCCGCATACCGGGAGACTTTGTACCCGAACAATTGGAAACGACTGTGCCGGTAGAGGATTGGCTTCTCTATTAACCACGAAAAAAGAAGGCTCATACAGAAAGGAGGTGAAATGCCCGATTCACTAATACCGAAAATCAAACATACAAAAATCGGTGAAACAAGTTGAAGCGACATCGAAGATCGAGCTTTTTACGCGGGATGCGTTCTCCTTTCCGGGGCGCTGATCGGCGATGAAAACTAAGGCAAAAGAGATTCTACAACAAGAAAGGATTCGAATCATGAAAAACACTCTTGCGATAAGCGCCGCCATCGCTCATTTGTTCATATTTACAAGTTTTACATACGCGCATCACGCCAGTTTTGAATCGGATTTGACCGGCCAGGACAGTACATTGGAAAATCCTTGGAGCATTGGAGACGTCCATGTCGCTTACGATCATTTTAGTATCTTGGGAGAGGGAGACGTCGATTACATTACCTTCGATGGAACAGCCGGCCAGGAAGTTTCCGACTTGGTCATTGTCTTTCCCGCATCCCTTTCCTTTTTGCCCCATGTCGCCATTGCGGGGCCCGGTTTATCGGGCGGATCCATCCCCGATTGGGCGCCTGTTCCGGATGGGTTGGGAATCATGAATTATGAATACGCGACAGACTGGCTGACGGAAGAAGCCTTTGGAGAACTGGAGAATATAATCGTTTTATCGTATGACGAACCCCGCCCTTTCACGCTGCCTGAAACCGGAGTCTACTGGTTGATCATTTATCATGAGGAGCAAAAACCGGGATATTACAGTATAGCCCACGGGGAAGACCATTCGATCGGCGCCCATGCAGAAGACTGGGAGCAAAAACTGGATGCATGGATTCAAGCGGCTCTGGCCTTCGAACAAGCTTCGGTTTCTGATTGGGAACTGTTGGATTAACGGGAACGATCGTTGGCTCTTGAAAGAGTAAAAAAAGAGCGGGCAGAAGAGGGAGCATCACGCCATGCTCCCTCTTTTTATGCTTCCAATGGAATCGCCGGCATCCGATATCACACGGCGCTTATCTCTCGTTCAATGGGTCTATCTATTGACAACATGACGTTCCTCGAGAAAATAGGATTGGATGTTTTAGTAATTTTGCATGCAAGTTATCTCTACGAGAGAGGTCGGTTATGTCAAAAAGAGCCTTTACGTTGATTGAACTGCTGATTGTTGTCGCGATTATTGGGATTCTGGCCGCCATCGCCGTACCGAATTTCATGAACGCTCAAATTCGAGCCAAACTCGCGCAGTGTTATGGGAACATGAAATCGCTGCAAACCGCCATCGGCCTTTATTCCGCCGATTGGGGTTGGGCGCCATGGGATAGAGGCACAGAATACGCCAACGGCTCCAGCTACTTAGCTTTAACTACGCCGGTATCGTATATAACAGGCTTTGGAATTGTGACGGACATCTTCCCTCCCAAGCATGATACGGATGGTCGCAGGTATTACGATTATGGCGCGCCTCTCCGCGTGGGTGCGGAGCCCAATACCGCTGACGGCCAGACGCGAATCCGCGAATACAAAGCGGCGGGAGTTACTTATGTTGTTTCTTCATCCGGACCGGACGGCGATACGGATTGGCCCTGGACGAACTGGGCGAACGGCTTGCAAGTATTAAACAATCCTACGAAAGCCGGCGCCAATGGCGATGGAGGGGCTTTTTTCAATTCCAGCAATGGATTGAATTCCAATGGCGACATCGTCAGTTCAAGCGCAAGGATTTACCAATAAATCACGCCATGCGTTAAAAAAGAGCGGCTTGGCAGAAACGGCGCAGCGGTTTTGCCAAGCCGTTATTCTATTTTTTTCCTTCCAGATCGATGCTCACTTTTCATTTTTCATTAAAAATGAGCAGCCCAATTTTTAGACGCTTCCCGTTTTTTTTTACAGATATCCATCCTTCCTATAACCGTCTTAAATGAAACCTTCACCAGAATCAATCTTCTATATGCAAATCACATTGTTCTCAGCGCGGGGATTGATATTTCAAACAGATTTTTGCTATTCTAAAATTCATGCGAAATTTTACGCAAATCACTCAGGAAGGAGGTGAGAAGCAAAACCTTATCGTCTCGTTTCGCCGATTGGATCATGATTGATTTTGGGCAGCGCCTGTCATGATGCGGCAGTCGATGCGCCGCACGCTTTCGATCGTGAGGATGGACTTGATTTCCAGGATTTGATTCAAGTTTTAAGAAAAGGAGAAACTATTTCAATGAAAACATCTCTAGGATTTTCAGTCTTGTTAATGTCTGCATTTTGCTTACTCGTCAGCCCAGCCGAAGCGCAAGTGATTAAAGCGATCGATTTTTCCAACGCAAGCGGGTACCAGGACGGACTTCTCGAAGGTCAGCCGGCCGGCGAAGCCGACGTCTGGTTTAACGGCGCTTCGGGAGCGGGAGTAGATACTTCCCGATTTGCCGTCGAAAATGAGCAGTTAGTCGTCACACAAAACGAAGTCGATAACCAGTGGATCATCCTGATGATTCCGGTTCAACAAGGTACATTTTTTGCGACGTGGGAGTGGCAGTACATCGGCGCTTCGGACAGCACAGTCGACTTTGGCTTCACGCTGAGCGATACGGAGAATTTTGGATCAACCGACGGAAATCCCAATCTTGGATTCGGCCAAATGGGCGTGATGGTCCGCATGAACGCCGATCCCGATCTGGATGTGAGAAACGGCGACTTCAGCGGCGGCGGAAGTTACGAGACTCTGGTTCCATACGATTATAGAGACGGCGCCAAAATCACAATGCGGGTCGAAGTGGATGCAGAAGCATGGCTATTTGACGCTTACGCGCAAAAAGAAGGAGAAGACGAAGTCATGCTCGCCGATGAATATGGATTCCGGCTCATGCCCTCCCTCGAGACCAATGGAGTCAACTGCATTGCGTTATGGTGCAACGGCGACGAGCAAGGCAATCAGGTCATACTCGATAATATCTTAATCTATGGCGAGACTCCTGTTTTGGATTGGTCGTTGTTTTAACGAATCGATGTGAGTAAGACGATAAAAAAGGCGGGATTATCCCGCCTTTTTTATCGCCGTTTTCCCGGCTGGATTATAATCCCGATTCAGCGAACGGGAGTAAGGCAATACGTCTGACCGGGCGTCGTTTGAAATTCAATCAGCCCGCCATCGATGGATGCGGCTTCGACCGGCTCTTCATTCAGAAGAACCTTTAACTTGCCCCGGCTGCGGACGCGGCATGGATTGCCTTGATCGGAGCGAATCTTCGCTTGAACGAGAATCCCTTCATCCCATTGCATATCCACTTGGAAGCCGCCGCGCGCGCGCAGTCCGGAGACCGATCCGGCAGGCCAGACCCGGGGCAGCGCAGGCAAAAGATGAATCTCTCCCTCATGGCTTTGAAGAAGCATCTCGGCGATGCCGGCCGTGGCGCCGTAATTGCCGTCGATCTGAAACGGCGGATGAGCGTCGAACAGATTGATATAGACGCCGCCGCGGTTGTAATTGGTTTCGTCGGTTCCCACGACGGTCAACAGATTGCGCAGCAAGCGATACGCGTGATCGCCGTCGAGAAAACGCGCCCAGAAATTGATTTTCCAGGCCAAACTCCAGCCCGTGCCGAAATCGCCGCGGGCGATCAACGATTTTTGGGCGGCTTCGAAAAGCTCGGGGGCGCCGCTTCGCGTAATTTGCCGGCCGGGATGCAAGCCGAACAGATGCGAAACGTGGCGATGCTCCGGTTCGGGCTCTTTGAATTCCTCGCACCATTCCATCAAGCGCCCATCCGAACCGACGGTCGGCCAAGCGAGACGTTCGCGGGCGGCGCGGACTTTCTTCGTAAAATCGTCTTCAATGGAAAGGGCCTGGGCCGCCTCGAGGCAATTTGTGAATAAATCCCAGACGACTTCCTGGTCCATCGCGCAGCCCATGGTCAATTGTGAAACCTGGCCGTCTTGGGTTTCAAAGCGATTTTCCGGCGACGTGGAGGGGCCGGAGACCAGTTTGCCGGTTTTCGGATGCTCCACGAGAAAATCCAGGAAAAATTGGGCCGCTTCCTTCATGATGGGATAGCCTTGTTCGCGCAGGAATTCCCTGTCGCCGGTGAAAAGATAATGCTCCCAAAAATGCTGGACGCTCCAGGCTGCGCCCAGCGGCCACATGCCGTATCCGACATGACCGATCGGCGAAGTCCAATGCCAGACGTCCGTGGTATGATGAGCCGTGAATCCCCCGCAGCCGTACACGTCCCGCGCGGTCTTGCGCCCGGCCGGGCGAAGTTGATCGATGAATTCCAGGAAAGGCTCGTGGCATTCGGAGAGGTTGCAGACTTCGGCCGGCCAATAATTCATCTGGATGTTGATGTTGATATGATAATCGCAGTTCCAGGGCGCTTCGATGTGCTCGTTCCACAATCCCTGCAAGTTGGACGGCAGGCATCCGGGGCGCGAGCAGCTGATCAGCAGATAGCGTCCATACTGAAAAAACAGCGCCGCCAAACCGGGGTCGTCCTTGCCCTCCGCCATAGCCTTCAAACGCTCGTCGGTCGGAAGATTGATCGCGCCGGATGGGCCCAGATCGAGATTCACGCGGCGAAACAGGCGCTGATGTTCGGCGACATGATCGGCTCGCAAATCTTCATACGGCCTGCCGGCGGCCGCATTCAGGACGCGTTCGCATGCGTTGGCGGGATCGTCTTCGTTATACGTGGTCGCCGCCGTCAGCAGCAAAGTGACCGAATCGGCCCGCTGAATATGCAGGCTGTCGCTGTCCGCGCTGATCATCCCCCCGCCGGCGATCGCCTGAAGGCGGCATTCAAATTTCACGCCTTCGGTCTTTTTGCCTTGATCAGATTGCCCCCACATGGCCAGGCGGCCCGAGCCTTTCGCCGAAAGGGAGGCGTTTTCGGGGCGGGATAATTCCACCTCCAGAGTCAGGCGCTCCGGCTGATCGCAGGTCAGGCGGACAACAATCGCCTGATCGACGGGGCTGGCGAAAATTTCGCGCGTAAAAACGGCGCCGCCTTCTTTGTAAGTCACCCGGGCGATCGCCTCATCGAGATTCAACTCGCGCCGGTAATCGGAAATTCCAGCCGTTTTGGGGAAGATCAGCCGCAAATCGCCCAGGGTTTGATAACTCAAAGGGGCGATGCGCGGCCCCATGAATTGTTCCTGCATGATCTTTTGGCCTTCGACATAGTTCCCTTCAAAGATCAGCCGGCGGGCCTCCGCGAGATGCTTATAGGCGCCTACGCGGTCGCGTTGGGGAGGCGGCCCCGCCCACAACGTCTCTTCGTTCAGTTGAATGCGTTCGTTGTCAACTCCGCCGAACACCATGCCGCCGAGTCGGCCGCCGCCCACCGGCAGCGCCTCCACCCATTTTTGCGCGGGCTGCCGATACCACAATGTCAAATCCTCCTGAGGCGGCGCCGGCGAAGCATATAGGCAAGGCAAAAGACTGCATATTACTCCGGTTATCACGACTAATTTTCTCATCTTCATTTCGCTCCCTTTTCTGAATACGCCAGTTGGCTTTTGTAAATGGTCATCTGATGAATGAGTTCATCATCGATGCTGAAAATTTTATAAACGACTTCGGGATCCGCTTTCGCCGTATCAAAGGTCAAATGACCGAACGAACATTTTTTGTTGTATCCGAACAACGCGTCCGGCATGACGCCATGGGTGTGGATGTTGGAAATCTTCGAACTTTCGAACTCATAAAAATCGTATCCGTTCTCGCGCTCGATCTTCCACGCATCCGAACGGTGGCGATCGGCGGAGATCAGAATCACGCCACCGATTTTGTTGGCTTCAATAAACGAAAAGATCTCCTCGCGTTCTTCCCGATACCCCTGCCAGGGATCCAAACTTCCGGGCTTGGCGCCGAACGCCCAGGGAACGGGCGAAGCGATCACTTTGAAGACGCCCCGGCAAGATTTCAACGTATGGAACAACCATTCTTTCTGAACCGACCCCAGCATCGAAGGGCGCTCTGTCTTGGGATCGGTTCGATAATAGCGGCCGTCCAGCATGATAAAATCGACGTCGCCGATCGAGAAATTGAACCAGCATCCCGGCTGCTTTTCTCCGCCGCCGTAGGATGGATTGTTCCAATTGTTCCTGTATAGGCGCCAGACGGGAATCTTCCAGGCAGGCTCGCCGATTTCCGGGCCGCCCCAGTTATCGTTGTCGACAAAATCATGGTCGTCCCAGATCGAAAAGACGGCGGTTTCGGCGGTACAGAGGCGGTATTCCGGCCGGGATTGCCGGCGATAATAACAATATTGCTGCACCGCCGGACGAGTGGGATTGTCGATATAAACGTTGTCCCCCAAAAGCAGGAAGGCCAGCGGATTGTGCGATCGGATCGTATTCCACATTCTCTCGTATTGAGGCGTATATCCCGCCCCACCGCCGAATCCGATCTCGAAGCGACCGCTCGAACCATCTTGCGGAAACGTGCGAAACGACCATTGCTCCGGCTCTTTTTGATCGTCGATATGGATCTCATAAAAATAGCGAGCGCCAGGCCTCAGCCCCTCGACCTCCGCCACGGCCGTAAAATCGTTGGATTCCTGCGTGTGCACCGTTTGAGACTTGATAGGCGCCTCCATCCGCTCCGACTCGCTCACGACAACCTGAAAGGAAACTTCGCGGGCGGTTCGCACCCAAAACCGCGCGCTGCGATCCGTCACTGCGCCCAACAAGGGGCCGTGCAAAAGTTGAACGCCGGCTTCTTTTATCGCTTGTTGAAACGCTTCGCTTCGATGCAGCGGCTCGAGCAGATCGCGCGGCCCGGCCAGGTAGCGGGCGAGAGGCAGACCCGCATCCACCGATCGGCGAACATAATCGTAAGCCTGATCCAGATCGTTTTTTTGCGCGAAGGCGGCGGCAAGCACGAACATCGATTCCAAATCGTCGGGATGCTCATCGAGATAAGCCGACGCGCTTTCGATCGCCGCATCGATCTTGCCGTCGACAATGTCCGAAACGGCGTCGCGCGATATCCGCTTATACTGCTCCTGCGCTTGGGCGGCCAATATTCCACCCATGAAAATCATCCAGAGTGCGAGCGTGGATATTATTAAATGTCTCCCAGCCATCGTCATGCCATCCTCCTTTTCGGAATTCATTACCCTACTATAGAACAGCGCTTGCAGCAATGTTGAAAAATCTCGATCCTTCGGTTTCCGATTGGATTTTCTTCACGCCTACGACTTTGCGCCTTCCCCTTCGAATGATCAAGGATACTTGGTAAAAAGACTTGACGCATAAACCGGAAGAGGCCATATTACTTAACGCGTTAAGTTTTACCGTTTATCCAATGGCCGCCGCCATCTCAAGAAACAAGAAAAAACATGATCGAAGCGACTTCAAAAATTCCGAAATACAGTCAGATCACCCAGGATATCATCTACCAAATCCAAAAGGGCGAATTACCTCCGCATTCTCAGGCGCCGTCGGAAAATGAAATCATCGACGCCTACCGGGTGAGCAACACGACCGCCCGGAAGGCCTTGCAGGAATTATCGAACGCCGGCTGGGTGAAGCGCATCAAAGGAAAAGGCACCTACGTTCTCGAACGAAAAATTGAACGCTCGGCCTCTCGAATTCTCGGCTTTACTAAAAACATGATCGAGGCGGGCCGCCAGCCTTCGACGCGCCTGATCAGCCTTCAAGTGATGCAGCCGCCGTTCACGATGACCATCAACAGCCGCGATTACACGCTCAAAGGCCCGCTCTGCAAGATCCAGCGCCTCCGCTTCGGCGACGACGCTCCCATCATGTTCGAAACCCGCTATATCTCGATGCGATTTTGTCCGGAAATCGACAAGAAAGATCTAGAACGATCTCTCTATGAAATCTATGAAAAAGACTACGGACTGCGGCTCAATGAAATTCAGCAGGTTCTCGGCGTGATCATGCTCGACAATCACCTCATGGATTATTTCGATCTTCAATCGCCGGCGCCCGCCTTCCGCGTGGAAGGTGCGACGTTTTGCGGAAAGGGGCTCATTCTGGAAATGGAGGAATCGATCTACCGCGGCGACATGTACCGGTTTACGGTCGCCGCGAAACAATGATTGCTCCCATAAAATGCCATGGGTAAAAAACACAAATATTCCAAAGAATTGCTGCTGAAACTGTACCGGACAATCTACACGATCCGCATTTTTGAAACACGGTGCATCGAACTGTACCGCAAGGCTCTGATCCGGGGATATTTTCATCCCTACCTGGGCGAGGAGGCCATCGCGGCCGGCGCCTGCGCGGCGCTGCGCGAGCAGGATTACATCGCGAGCACCCATCGCGGCCACGGTCATTGCATCGCCCGCGGCGCGGACATCAAAAGAATGACCGCCGAGTTATTCGGGAAGCAGAACGGCTACTGCGGGGGGCGGGGCGGCTCCATGCACATCGCCGACATCGAAGCGGGCAACCTGGGCGCCAATGGAATCGTAGCGGCCGGCGCGCCTCTGGGGCTGGGCGCGGCCTTGGGCGCAAAAATCCGCCATGAAGACCGTGTGGCGGTCGTCTTCACCTCCGACGGCGGCGTAAACAACGGCGTCTTCAGCGAAACCTTAAATCTGGCCGCCGCCTGGAGCGCTCCGATGATTCAAATCATCGAGAACAACCGATACGCCGTGTCGACGCCCATCGAAGATTCGACGAGAGTTCCCGAACTTTATAAACGCGGAAAATCTCTTGGAATCGCGTCGCTGGAGATCGACGGGAATGACGTGTTGGAAGTCTATGAATCTACACAGCACGCCGTCGAATTATGCCAAAAGGGCGAAGGCCCCGTCTTGATCGAAGCCAAAACCTACCGGCATGGCGGTCACCATTGCAACGATCCGGGAAAGTATATGCCCGGCGACAAGGTGGAATATTACAAAAAGCACGATCCTCTAAAAATCGCCCGGCGTCATCTGATCAAAAAAGGGAAGGCCTTAGAAAAAGAGATCGGCGATCTGGAGAAGAAAATCGAATGGGAAATGGAAGAAGCCATTGAATACGCATCGGCCAGCCCTGAACCGCCAGTAGAAGATTTTTTACAGGAAGTGGAGAAATATTGATGCCGCCCGAAGCGAACGAAGATCGTATCATCCTCTATCGAGAAGCTCTCCATGAAGCCCTGGCCGAAGAGATGCAGCGCGATCCCTCGGTGTTTATTATGGGAGAGGGCATCGGAGAGCGAGGCGGATCCTATAAGGTCACAGCAGATCTGCTGCAGCAATTCGGCCCGGAGCGGGTCATCGACACGCCGATCGCCGAAGCCAGCTTCACCGGGGCGGGCGTCGGCGCGGCGATTACGGGCATGCGGCCCATCGTCGAGATTCTTTTCATCGATTTCTGCCTGCTGGCGCTCGATCCCATCATCAATCAAGCCGCCAAATATAAATTCATGACGGGCGGGTTGGGCCGCGTTCCGCTGGTCGTTCGAACGCAAGGCGGTTCGGGCACGGGCGTCGCCGCGCAGCACTCGCAGAGCCTGGAGGCGATTTTTTATCACATCCCCGGCTTGAAAGTGGTCATGCCCTCCACGCCGTACGACGC
Source organism: Candidatus Omnitrophota bacterium (assembly GCA_016934335.1). GTDB lineage: Bacteria > Hinthialibacterota > Hinthialibacteria > Hinthialibacterales > Hinthialibacteraceae > JAFGTC01. Next base: position 15,240 of record JAFGTC010000038.1, read on the forward strand.
CAAAGGCCTCTTAAAAAGCGCCATTCGAGACGAGGATCCGGTCATTTTCATCGAGCACAAACTTCTCTACACTGCAAAAGGATATGTTCCCGAAGACGAGTTCCTAATTGAATTAGGAAAAGGCGACCGGAAGCGCGAAGGAAAAGACGCCTCCATCATCGCCTGGTCGAACATGATCCCCCGGACCATGGAGGCGGCCGGGCGTCTGGCCGAGGAAGGAATCGAGGTGGACATTATCGATCCGCGAACGCTTGTCCCGCTCGACGCTCCCTTGATTCTCGAATCGGTTCGCAAAACCAATCGCGCCGTGATCGTTCAGGAAGCGATTCGCCGCGGCGGCGTCGCGTCGGACATCGCGTCGATCATCCAGGCGGAAGCGTTCGACGATCTGGATGCGCCCGTCGAGATTGTCGCGGGAAAGAATACGCCGATCCCCTATAACGAAGCGCTGGAGCGCGCCAGCATACCGCAGGCGGAGGACATCGTGAACGCGGTCAAGCGCGTCTTCTATGGTTGACGGGGCGGCATTTCTAAGAAAGCGTGCATCTTTTTTAATTCAATAAGAGGGAAAATCCATGAAACTATTTTTAGATACGGCCGACGCCGGCGAGATAACGCGAGCGAATGAAACCGGCCTGCTGGACGGCGTGACTACCAATCCATCGCACGTGGCCAAAACCGGCCGTCCGTTCCGGGAAGTAGTCAAAGAGATCTGCGCCATCTGCCCGGGCCCCGTCAGCGCCGAGGCGGTGGGATCGTCAGCGGATGAACTGATTCTCGAAGCGCAGCGCATTGCGGAAATCGCGCCGAATATCGTCGTCAAGATTCCCATGACGGCGGAAGGGCTGAAAGCCGTCCCGATTCTGGAAAAAGAGAAAGACATCCGCTGCAACGTCACCATGGTGTTTTCTTCGACCCAAGCGTTTCTGGCGATGAAAGCGGGCGCTTCGTACGTCAGCATCGTTCTCAGCCGCCTGGACGCCTGCGCCAATGAAAGCGAGATTTTAGTTCAGGATGCAGCGGCGATCAAACATAACTACGGCTTCGATTCCGGAATCATCGCCGGCAGCGTCAAAACGCAGAACCATGTGCTGCACTGCCTGCGCGCCGGCGTCGATATTGCAACCGTCCCCGAATCGCTGTTCTTTCAATTATTCCGCCATCCTTTGACCGACGCGGGAATCGCGCAATTTGAAAAAGATTGGAAGAACGTTCCGTATTAAAAATCTTCAGAACGCCTCTCCAGTCGGTCAGCCGCGCCCCGGGGCCGCGCTGAGCTGCTTGAATTCGTCCGCTCCAATATCGGGAAGCGCATCGCGTTTTTGGCGATCGAAATCATCAAGAACGCCCTCAAGCGGCGCGCCCTGATCGATCGCTTGGGAGGCGTCATCAGTCAAATGCAGATCGCCTTTCAGCGGATCGGCGAAGTAAGAGGCATAATCGCCGGTCAGATTGTTTGAAAACCGGACGGCGCTCTGGCTTTCCACGCGCATCGGCGGCCCGCAGAGCAGATTATTGGCGACTACCAATCCGGGATTGTCATGCACAATGCGGATCAAACGCTTCAAAACGCTGCGGGGATCGTAAATCGTATTGTGCAAAATTTGGCAGTCTTTTGTGTAATCGGCGAGGATTCCATTTTCGGGCGCAACCGAGATGAAATTATTGCGCACAATGAAGTTGCTGCAGTGCACGGAACTTTGCCCCGGGCCGATCCCGCTGGAGTTGCCCAGCGCGATGCCCGTGTCGCAGTCGATAATGACGTTGCGTTCGATGATGCAGTCCTCGGCATGATGCCACATGAAGACGCAGCCGCGCGCCTCGCCGGTTCGTCCGTGTATGCCTGTGAACACGTTATCGCTGATCGTCCATCCCTTGGCGTACATCGTATCGATGCCGCCGATGTAATTCCCCCGGAAAGTCTCCTGCGTATCGGACGGGTCGTCGCTGTACTGCTTGGGGCGGTCGTTATAAAAAAGACAGTACTGAATCCGGCAGTTTTTCGGACGAATGCGCTCGCGGTCGGTCTCGGGAACTTTGACGGATTTCACGCCGCGCTGCCAGATGTTGTGGATGATGCAATTATAAATCGTCAAGTTTTGAACGTTCTTATTTGAATTGATTTTGAAGCCGTTCCATTTGATGTTCTGGATGGTGAGATCGGCGATCGTAACGCCCGAGCAGGCGGTAATGCCGACCAGCTCGCCGTGCATGCTTTTCGAGCCGTCGAGTATGACATTCTCGCGGCGGCCGGACGCGCTGCGCAGGGTTACACCGTCAGTGCGAATTTCAAAATACCGCGGCATAAAATAGACGCCGTCTTCGAGAAGAATCGCTCCGCCCGGCTTGACGGCCTCCGCCGCCTCGAACAACTGCTCGGCCGTCGAGACGCGAATCACTTCGCCCTGCGGCGGCGGGAGCGGCGGCGCCTTGGGAAGCCAGGGTTGAATCGGCGGATTCAGCCCCGGCGACGAGAGCACTATCCACAACAGGAATGGAATGGCTGCCTGCATGCTTCTCTCCTATTCCGACGGCTTCAAATGTTTCATCAACCATTCATCCGAGGCCCTGCCCCGGTCGGGATGCGACCAATGCCCCATGATCGGAATGATTTGAATCTCTTTTTCACTGGGGATGGAATTATACGATGAGAACATCGACGTAGGCGGGCAGGTTTCATCGTTGTATCCCAATCCCATGAACACGGGAATTTCCAGAATACGGGAGAAGTTCACCACATCATAATAAGCCGCCGTTTTGATCTTTTCGGCTTTGCAGTTGAAGGGATTCCAGCCTCGGAACAGATGCGGCCAGCCGCCCGCGCGGCCGTTGAGATAGCCGTAATGGTCGCACATGGCCGGATAAGTCGGCGCCGAGAACCGAATACGTTTATCCAAAGCGGCGGTGATGATGGATAAGGCGCCGCCCTGGCTTCCGCCGTGAATCCCCAAGGTCTTCCCATCGAACTGCTCCAATTGGAAGATGAAATCCACGGCTCTTTTGCAGCCGAGAAAGACGCGGTGATAATAATGCCGGTCGCGATCGTCCAAATTCATCTCCCAATAATTGCGCAGCGCGCCGGCGCTGAGACTGTCGTACAATCGCTGCGGCAGATTGACGGGAATTCCGTGAATGCCGACCGACAGGTGAATCACGCCGCGCTTCGCCCAGCCCGTGCTGGCCGAATAGGGTCGAATGCCGGCGCCGGGAACGGCCAGCAGCGCCGGAAATTTCCCTTCGCCTTTCGGCACCGCCAGCATGCCGTAAAATCTCCCGTCCGAACGCCACCCCCGCGGCCCGCTCACGTAGCTGATGTGATACACGTCGACTTCATCGTCGCTCTGGCTCTCCACTTTCTCCATGACGGGCTCCAGAGGAAGTTCATCCACTTTTTTGATTTCATTTTCCCAATAGGAGACAAAATCCTCGGGCATGGGCGTAGTCGGTTCGATCCGCTCCGCTTCATAAGCGCCGGTCGCCAAACCGCGGTAGGTTTTCCCCGCGACGGTAATCTCCGCATTGCAGCGCAGAAAGCCGGGGCGATCCAATCCATGCGACGTCAAAACCAGTTTCCCGTCTTTCAGCGCCGATTTCCCTTGTTGAAACGGCGTCATCTGCTCCGGCCCGATCCGCCAGGACGCTTCGACGTCCTGAATCGGATTTCCATCTTCGCTGGCAGTGATCGTAAACGTGATCGGCTCCGCGACTTTGTAAACCCAATCGCCATGATCGCAATCGACTTTCAGTTCGACGTCCGAAAAAACGGCGGGCGCGGCCAAGAACAATAATCCTGTCAAAATCCAAGCGCCCGTCAAAATCCCGGCGAGTTTCCGCATTTTTATCCTCATAACCAATTCCTTCCTTTTGCGTAAAATCCGATGACGCCTTCACCGATGCGAGCCGTTTCACTCCCGCGAAGGCGAGATCGGCCGCTTTGTAATTGAATGCAGACGCTTTCGAACAGCGCTTCCTTCTTCATGAATCGACTGATTTTCTATAAACACTATGGAAACCGTGCAGCCAAGTCAAGCAGCAGCGAAACGCCCGCCTCCATTCCCATCGATTTTCCACCGCTCATGAAATAATTACGACCTGTGAATAGCACCTCCCCGAGAACATCCATTTAACGCTTTTTGAGTAAAATGGGACATTTCCCCCCTGGATTTATTTTCTTATGATATATTATACAAAATGTAAGAGAATATCGTTTTGCTGTCAGAAAAATACGTTTGATATACATTTCTCTTTGAATTGACTCGTTAAGTACCAACCCCTTCATTTGCACCAAGGGATCTATAGAAATTTATTTTATTACATATAGAGGATAACATGATCTTAAAACCCGCCGCGAAAGATGACTGCAGAATGCTTTGGGAGTGGGTCAACGATCCGGAAGTAAGGCGATCGGCATTCAATCAAGCCCCCATATCTTTTGACGACCATGTGAAATGGTTTCATCGCAAACTCAATTCTGGCAATTGTTATATTTATATTGCGTACACAGAGCGCAATGAACCCATCGGCCAGATTCGTTTTGATCTAAAGAACAAAACCGCTGAAATCGATGTCAGCGTTTCTAAAACGCACCGGGGGAAAGGATATGCGGCGCCGCTTATTCAAGAAGGAATCAAGCGTTGTTATTCTGATAACGGGAGAAGCCACTTTACGGCTTATATAAAAACAGGAAATGAGCCGTCTTATCGCGCGTTTGAAAAAGCAGGATTTTATTTTGTTCAAGAATGCATTGACGGTTATGTGCTCACCTATGATTACATGAAAGATAAGAAGTAATTATCTTTTTTTATAATAGTTATAGTAGAAGATGAATCTCCGGCGCTGATGGAGAGAGGGGATCTCCAGCATCAATTTATAAATCCAATAAATTCAAACGATTGATCTTATATTTCCACAGGCGCGCCAAAGATGATTTTTAAAAAGAAAATTTTTCATAAAGTTTTAGAATCGACCGGCCGATAATGAGATTGGGTAATTCTCTCAAAAAATTAAATGGAGAAATTAAATGGAGAGGAGGTGAATAATGATGGTTGATTCTATAAACTCCGTTCAAACAAACAATCTCACGACGCCGCTCTACGAATCGTCGGCGCGGGATCATCGCGAGCATTCTCTCCCTAAAGAAATCCCAACCGCAAAAAACAAAGACAGCGTCGACTTTCAATTCAGCAGCGAAGGCAATCTGCGAGTTTTGCAGCGCTGCGTCAATGAAATTGCGAAGCAAATTCTGAAACAGTTTGAAAATTACTTTGGGTGGATTGGTGAAAACGATCCGTCGATTCAAAGCACATTCACTCCGCCCGACAACGCCTCCGCTCAGGAAATCATAGAGTTTTATAATCCGGACAATACTACACAGCGATATCTCGATTTGGGTCTGGGATTTTTTGACGCTTATTTGCAGAATCAATCTGGTTCAATCAACGAAGACAGTATAGAAGAATTTTATCACTTGCTGGGCGATGCATTCAACGAAGGCTTCGACGAAGCGGAAGACATCCTTGGTTCATTCGATGAGATGGGTAAAATTGGAGACTCCATCAAGCGGACTTACGATCTGGTCATGGAAGGTTTGGAAGAATTCCGCTTGGAGCATCTCAACGAACTCGGATTAATGCCCGAACCCAGCGACAATCCGATTGATGATTATGTAAAAAGTAAAATTCAAGATCTCGGCTTGACGCTGTAGCCTGCCACCATGCAAACATCGAAAACAACTGAACCCGGGAAGGGGATGGCGCCCACCCGGGTTTTTGATTTTATCCGTAAACCTATTCGGCGCGATTTCAACCTGATTTTCACTTAAAAAAACAAGAAAGGCCGCGTTCTCCTAGAGAGGAATATGACGATACGATAAAATTCCCTAGAATGATGAACTTGGCGCCGGCTAGGAGAATTCCATGAAAAATCAACTTGATCTAGCGGAGACTCGGACGCAATTCGATCCAGGCCGCATACTCGAAACCGCTGAAGGCTTCCTGGAGCAATGCCGAAGCGCCGATCGCCTGGCCCGAGAATTTCCACTCCCACGCTGCGAAACTATCGAAAACGTGGTTATTTGCAGCATGGGCGGATCGGCGATCGGCGGCGACTTGATGCGCGCCTACGCCGCTTCTCAATCGCCGGCGCCCATCGAAATCGTTCGCAACTATACGCCGCCCGCTTATGTGAATTCCAAAAGTCTGGTAATCGCCGGCTCTTATTCGGGCAATACCGAAGAGACGCTGTCCTGCTATCAACAGGCCAAAAGCCGGGGCGCGCAGCTCATGGCGATTACCACCGGCGGCCGTTTGGCGGAGTTATGCCGACAGGATCAAGTTCCCTGTCTCATCATCCCGGGCGGCTTGCCGCCGCGATCGGCCCTGGGATATTCATTCATGTCGCTGCTGGCGTTTTTCGAACAATGGGGATTGATCGGTTCGCAGGCGGCTGACATCCGGGATATGTATTCCACTCTGGAGGATTGCATCGAACAATGCCAATTCGAGGCGCCCTACGACGCCAATCCCGCCAAGCGGCTGGCCGCCGCGTTATACAACGCCATCCCGGTCATTTACTCCGGCCAGGACGCCTTCGAACCAATCTCCGCTCGATGGCGCGCTCAGCTCAACGAGAACACCAAGAGTTTCGCCCACAATTTTGTCGTCCCCGAAATGAATCACAACGAAATTCTTGGCTGGACTCACCCCGCCGAAGCCGTCGAGAAACTGAAGCCGATTTTTTTGATCGACCGGGGTTATCACAAACAGACGACTAAGCGCTTCCAGATCATGAAAGCGATTTTTGAATCTGCAGGGAACTCTATCATCGAAATTCCATCGCAGGGAGAAAGCCTCCTGGCGCGCATGATGTCACTGGTCAGTTTGGGGGATTTCGCCAGCATCTACCTGGCCTACCTCTATCATCAGGATCCGGGGCCCATTCCTGAGATCGACAGGTTGAAGGAAGAATTAGCCCGATAAACGCGTTGCCGCCCACTGGACTCTCAAATCAAGATACATGGCGAAAAAGCGAAAATCTCATAACGCCGCCAAAGCGACGCCCCCGCCGGCGCCAAGCGCTCCGGCGCCGCTCGCTCCGGCCCAATGGCGCTCTCCGGTTTTATCCGAAGCGGCCTATTACGGTTGGATATCTTATATAGGCTATGGATTGACGGGGCTGCTATTCATCCTCTTGACAGCGTATTTTATCGCCGGCAATTTGATACGCCCGCGCATCCTCGATATGCAGTTCGTCCAGCGCCTCATGCATCCGCCGGAGAATCAGCCCGTCGAAATCTACCGCATCGGGCCGCCGGATGCATCCGTCTACGCCCAATCCAAAGAAGGAAAAGAAGGGATCTTATTCCAATTCGGCCCCGACGCCGCCGCGGGATTTATCGTTTCGATCAATATGCTGCCCATCCCCGACGACGCTCGAAATCTCGGCCTTTCCATTCATAGCGCCTATAAGGGGATTCCCTCCATCAATTATGGATTCACCGATCGCCTTCCCCCGCCGGAGAGTGCGACCTGGTACACGTTTCTCTCCGACAATGCCGCCGTCGTCACGGAAATCTCCCCCAATGAAAAAGAAATGAGATATTTCGTCACCATGGCCGCCCATTACTATACGCCGGATCAGTTCAAGGTCGGGTGGAGAGAAGCCAAGTATTTCTTTTTCGTCTTCACGGCCCCCACGCCGACGGAATTGTTTTTAGATAAATTGATTTTCGTTGAAAAACAACAATGAATAACTTTACGCCGACCATACATAGATGCCTGCCCCATGACGCGCCCGGGAAAATCCGGCGCCTCGATCTCATCACGGCCGCGGGCGGCGCGCTGCTTTTCACCCTGCTGATCTTTTTCTTCACGCCCGTCAACGAGACGGCGGCGGTTCAGCAGTACTTTCAATTCGCCCAGAATCCGTTCAGTTTCACGTCCTATCCCTACGGCGCTCGAATGGCCACGCCCGTCCTGGCGGGATTGCTGCCCTTCGATGTGCAGACGGGCTTCCGCATCCTATCATTCATCTCCTTTTTTCTATGCGGCGTTTTTCTCGACCTCCTGCTGCGCATGGCCGGCGTTTCTCTGCGCTGGCGCCTGGCGCTGCTTCCCGCCTTTTATTTCGCCTCAACCGCCCGGTTCATCGTCGCCAATCCCTGCTACGTCGATCCCATGAGCTACTGGCTCATGACCGCCGCCTTCCTGGGAATTTTGTCAGGAAATTACGGCTTGACCATGTTCTTTCTGGCCTTGGGCGCTTTGAACCGCCCTGAATCGCTCACGCTTGTATTGATTCTCATCCCAACCTGGTGGAGCAAAGAACGCCCCCTGCGCTCGCTGCTGGCCGCCGCGTTATGCGCATTGCCCGCCATTCTCCTGGCGTCGGCGATGCGCTTCATCTGGCCGTGGGTCAGCGACTACCAAATCTGGAAGGAAATAACCAGAGTCGCCATGAATATCAATCCCCAGCCTTACGCGGAAATTTTTGCGCAGCAAGGCTTCTCCGCACTGATCGATCCCAGCGTCTATCGCGAAGCGCTTCCCTGCCTGTGGGGATTGGCGGCGCTGGGATTCCTGCAGACGACTTGGCGCATCCGGTGGGCGGCGCTGGCGCACATCATCCTCGCCATTTCGCCGATGATGATCGCCACCGATTATTTCCGCCTGCCGTTCTACGCGTTTCCCGCCGTGATTTTTTTAAGCGGCTTGGGGCTGCAGACTCTGCATCGCATTCACGTTTACTACGCGGCGGCTGCGGCGGCCGCGGTTCTGCTTCTGACGCTTCTCTTTCCGCAGTCCATCACGGCGGGGATTATTCTGGCGATCGCCGTTTGTGCGCTCTACCGGCTCAATCGTACAGAGACCAATTCTCGACCGGCGTAAACAACAAAGGACGCAGATAATCGTGCCGCAGCTGTAGAAAAGTGCGGATGGTGTCATACGTGCTTTCAATCTGATTTTTGCGCCGGGTGCGATACACGCCGGTATAATCCGCCTCCAACTGAAGATCCTCCAACAGCAGCGCTTCGATCTCTTTGATCCGCCTATCCATCTCTTCCAGAGAAAACACGCCCCAGAGCGCCTCTCGCACACGCTGCAAATATTCCTCATTATACTCGGCGATCTGATGCACCGGCCGCGAGATGGGCCCCGGCTGCCGCGAGGCCAGCCGTGCTTTTCCATTCAAGGGAAATTCCAACGGCATTTCCGCAAAAGTGGTGCTATGAGGAGGAAAACCGTCCGTATATCCGAAGGTTTTATCGAGATCCCAGGGGACGCATTGCCACAAATCGACGGGATAAGGAAGATGAATGAGAAACATATTGTTGAAAAATCCATCCCAATTTCCGATCAACACGCCGGCGACCGAATACCCGATGACTTTATCGAGTTCCAGATAACGCTGAATCGTCGCTTTGAGTTCATCCTCCGATCCGGATTTCAACAATGCGAATAATTCAAACAAATCGTCCGGACCTTCTTCCAAATTGGTCTGCTTGGAATAATGGATCGAGTAGCCGGGGATCGAATTGGGCTCGTTATAAGCGATTTTGTAAATATCTGCGTCCGGATCCAGCTGATTGATTTCGAGAAATTTTTCATTGACCTGCTGGGTGGCGGTCCGCTGCCCGTGCACTCCCGACTCGATGACGCGATACCAGTCGCAGCGAGGCGCCAGAACGCCCTGATCGCGAAAGATGGGGAAGGCGAGATGCTCTTTGTGATTGGTGTCCGCTCCGCCTGAATTGGGATGAGTGGGACATTCCGGGCTGATATTGATCGTGCGATCGCCGCGAAATTCCTCCCCCTTCAAAAACTTGATCTTTCGGCCGGTTTTGTCCACCAATGAATGGATGATTCTGGCCCCGTCGTATAGTTCGACGGCGTCCGATTCCAGAGGCTTCACCGCAACGCCTCGAATGGCGCCCTGCGAGGGAGACAGACTCGTCGCTTTATCGGGAAACATCCAAAGAATCGGCAGCAGCGTTGGAATCTCGTTATCATAGACAAAATACGATTCAAAGGGACGCGGTTCGGCGTCGTGCGGCAGAATCACGTTTCCCCGATCCGCCAGACCGATCCGCCAGTTGAATCGGACCAGCGATTGCGACGATTGCGCGGGAAGAACCGCCTTGTAATGAACAAAGCCGTCGCTCGACGCAACGGGATCCATGGACAGGGTTTTCATGGAGCTTTTACTGACCGTACTCCAAACTTCGTACCGGAGATCCACGGCGAGTATGGCTTCTTCTCCTCCATCCAATGCGACTTCGATCCGAACTTCATCCGTGGAGCGGGGATGCGGCGGCGAAATCGACCACGACATCACCACAGGGCGGGAGGAATCCGCCGCCGTCGAGTTGATCATGCCGGGCGTGCCGCCGGGCGTCAGGGAAGAACGCCAGGCGTACGGATCGTTCGACGGCTCATAAGGCTGGACTTTCTCCAGCGAAGAGCCGTATCCATCCGCCCCCCGGGGCCAGGGAAGCGAGTCGTCATAGTCCAACTCGTCCACGATCGATCCATCGGGAGAACGCAGGCGAATTCGTTCGCCCGTGTTGTCCAGCCGTCCTGAATAAACGCCAAAAATAATCCCTTGCCGGCGATTCCACTCTCCCAGAGACGAATCGGATACGACAAGCCGGAATCCCTTCGGCGGAAGAAGGGCCCCATCCGGAAACTGGAATATGACTCCATCCGTAAAGGCGAAGCCGGATAGATCCACCGCGTCGTCCGACGGGTTATACAATTCAATAAACTCATAATTGATCGATTGATCGTCGGACGCATTGTAGAAAATTTCATTGATGACGACGCCGCTCGACGCCCGGGCGTTCTGCGCCGCCCCGATGACAATCAAAACGAGACATAGATTTAAAAGAGAAAGAAATCGCTGCAAACTGATCATAAGGAAGAAAACCGTCTTTCATAAAATTTGGGACTTAATGATAACTCGACAGTCAAAAGTTTTTGTGAGAAATCACCTCGACTAAAGACAGGCGTCTTCTTTCAATAAGGTCATGTTGAGAATAGTCATC
>JAFGTC010000039.1 GCA_016934335.1 Candidatus Omnitrophota bacterium
AAAAACAAATGTCAACAAAAATTTTCAAAAAAATAAAATATTTAATATTACTAAATCTATAAATTTTCGTATATTTATGAATATCCCATCAATATCTTCTATGTTTATGTTTTTACAGAAATCCTGCCGTCTGGTTATAACCAAAGATTCTCCGTTTTGGAGAGGTTTGAATGGACGGCAAAAGAGCAAAGGCGTTGGACGGTTAAAGAAATATCGTTGTTTTGCGGGGGTTTCGTTGCATGCGGCGGCCAATTTTGCTAGCTTACAGGGAGAGAGAATTGCGTTGCGCTTTGAAGCTCTATTCAATCTGGTTCGAGCGGCGGGTTGCGCTTTGCTTTCAGCCCGCCCTACCTGGGATGAGCGTGAGGATGCGGGGGCTGCGTTTTTTTGACTATTTGCGATGCGATTGTGCTGTGCGGAGAGAAACGGGAATGACGCCATGAAGTCCACTAAAAAGAGCGCTAAAAAAAAGGGTCCTTTGGAAAAAGCCATAGCCAAATCCACCGATCTTTCCGAGGATGATTGCGAGAAAGTCGTCGAGTCGGTTTTCGAGGCGATCACGCATGCGTTGGTAGAAAACCAATCGGTACAGATTCATGGATTCGGGACGTTTTCCACGCGGGAGCGGAATCATCAAAACGAAATAAACAACGAGCCGGTCTTTTCTCCCGGCGTGGCGTTTCGGAGCGCAGTCAAGAAGAACCATCATTCCTGACCGGCCGGCAAGCATGCGGCCCGTCCAGCAGGACGCATTCGCCCGGGATGCGCTCCGATGCATTCCTCCACATACAATCCTTTCTTCAAATGCAATCAGGAAAAAACATGGAGGGCGTGTTCTCTCATAACGTCTTTTTTGTTCATCAAGGGGGTTTGTAGGCCGGCGACGGATTGAAAACTTTTTTCGTCAAGCGATTCGAGCCAGACGCTGAGCGCCCAATCGCGCAGGGCGACCAATCCCTCCCACAGGGGAAGATGTTCGAGAGAAGCCTGGGACAGGTTGGCGTAATGTGAAACGAATTGATTGGAGAGGCTGTGATCGCGGCCTCGCTGAAGCGAGAGGGAGGCGTAGGCGACGTCCCAGCGCGGATCGCCGCAGGCGGCGAATTCCCAATCCGTGATGGTGCGGATGACGCCGTTTTTGATGAGGAGATGGTCGAGATCGAATTGACCGTGAAGCATGGCCCGCGCATCGACTTCTTCATCCTGGAATTTGCGGGAAGCCTTTTCGAAGCAGCGGGTCAATTCGTCGCCGGCGATAGGCGCGATCCGGTTCCAGATTTGATAGAGAACGCCGCCGACCTCGACGGCGGGGATCCAATCCGGATCGGGAGCGACGGCGTGATGAAGTTTCACCAATTCTTCGGCCATGGAAGTAACGAGTTGACCCTGGGCCGGGCGCAGACTGTCTTCGACATTCCACCATCGCCGCCCATCGCCGGGATCGTGCAGGACATAGGGTTTGCCGAAGGGGATCCGCTGGGAGGTGAATGTGTATGGGAACGGCGCGGGAACGCCCGCCTTGTAGGCGCGGCGCATGGCCGTATAGGCCCGGGCGGATTTAACGCGATCGGAGAATCCCCACAAGGAAAATGTTCCTTGATAGAGGCGCAAGGCTAAACGAATCTCTCCACCGGTCAGTTGCAGAATAAATTCATAATCGCAATGGGCTCCGATGCGCTGCATTCGCCGCGTCAGGGAATGGACGCGTAAAACGGACTCGCTGGGAAAAGCGTTTTGACAGACCGCCAACAGCGCTTCTTCCAACCAATCGTACCGGGGCGATGAAGATGAATGGGCGTTTTCACGATTCACGATGATCGGAGTAATCGTATCTTATTCATGCATGCTTAGGTTCAGTGTAGTGGAACATGAATTTGAATCCTAGTCAACGATTCCGGCTGCAAGGCGCCGCGCTTTTCGGGGGAGGGGGGATAGCGCGTGGTGAGACGATTTACGCAAAGAGGGGCAGCGCCCGGGGCAGGACGTCAATATGGAAGCGGGAGCCGCTTTCAATATCGCCGTCCACCATGAAATAATCGAGGCCTTGGATTTCTATATCCAGAGATTGAATTGATTGGGTTTTCACTTTGGGGTGATCGAGGTGTCTGCCGGAGGGGAGGGATAGGAAGAGGTTGAATAAATCGCGCGCGGAGATCGATTCGCCGTAGAGCAGTTCCATCTTGCCGTCGCAAACCAGGGAGCGAGGCGAGAGATGCATTTCATGGCCCGTGTATTGAGAATTGCATAGAGCACAGAGGGGCGATTGTACGGCGACGGGTTCTTTCTCGTTGGTGCGGAGCGTGATGTCGAAGGTTTTCATGCCGAACAGCAGTTGGAAAAAGGCGCCATGGTAAGCGTAGCGCCCCATCCAGGGATAGCGGGTGTGGCGAAGGCGGCAGGCCTGCGCGACCAATCCAAATCCCGCCATATTATGGAAGTAGAGAATTTTCTCTCCGGGGGGATCGTGAACGGCGATGCGGCCGATGTCGACCGCCTGAATATTGTTTTGGAGTATCCGCTCCGCCGCCGCCTTCCAAGAGCGGATCGAGAAATCGCGGAGAAACGAATTGCCGGTGCCGAGGGGAAGGATGCCGAGCGCCGTCTCCACTCCGGGATCGTTTTGTCTGGCTTGCATGAGACCGTTGATGACTTCAAACGCCGTTCCGTCTCCGCCGATGGATGCGATGCGCTTTGCGCCGGAGGCGGCCAATCGGCGGGCCAGTTCGACGCCGTGCCGGGGGCGCTCCGTCCAGAGAAGTTGAACGGGGACGCGGTTGTGAGAAAAAAAGTCCAGCACGATCCGAATCCGCTTTTGGATTTTACCGCGCGCCGCGCAGGGATTGGCGATGCAGTAGAGCGCATCCTGGTTCATGCGCGATCCTCGATGGAGACGCCGCGTTTTTTGGCTTCGAGTTTGAGCAGGTTGAGTTGACTCATTTTGGAGCGCAGATCGTCGTGTTCGACGGCGCCTTTCCCCGTTTCCAGCTGAATGCGAATGCGATCCAGCTGTTTTCGCAGCCGGTGAATCTCGTCCAGAATCTGTTCATCGGTGTAGGATGAGTAAGTCACGTTCGCCTCCTAAAAAAACAAAATAGCCTATGAAGTTGTTTCAAGAAGAGCGCTGCAGGTATATGCTAGAATGCTTCTTGCTGGAATTCGATGATTCCGGAAGAAAAAAAGTCGATTTTTTCGCCAAGGACGATCGATGAATATAACTATTACATCGCTGTGGGCGCAGAAGTTGTTTCGTCCCGGAGAACCGCAGCCGTTCGGCGGCGCGGAGCTGCAGCTGACGCTGCTGGCGAGGGAGCTGGCGGAGCAGACGGATGCAACGATCCGATTCGTAACCAGGGGGCAAGGCCCGGCTGAAGAGTTTCTCAGCGGCCTTCTTCGCATTCATAAGCTGCCCTATCGGCGTCTGCGCATTGCGCGAAGCGTTTGGGGGATGTTGGACTGTCTGCGGGCCTGCAGGCGGCTGCCCTCCGATATATACATCCAGCGGGGCGGCGGCTTCGAAACAGGAATCACGGGCTGGGCCGCTCGATCGAAGAACAAGCCCTTTCTTTTTATGACTTCCAGCCTGTGGGATGTGGACGGATTCCATGAAACCCGCCGGGGTGTTCTGTACGGGACATTTTACCTGTACGGGCTGAGGCGGGCGGGGATCATCATAACGCAAACCGAGCAGCAGCAGCGGCTTCTCAAGGAGAGATACGGGCGAGAGAGCATCGTGATGCGCTCGGCGCATCCGATTCCGGAGGCGATTCCGGAGGGCAAAGAGGGCGTATTATGGGTGGGACGATGCGAGCCCTGCAAGGATCCGGATATGTTTTTGGAATTGGCGCGGCGCACGCCGCGGATTTCGTTCACGATGGTCTGCCCGCCGGCCAATCGGATGGACATGTTTGAGAGGGTGCAGGAGAAGGCGAGGGTGATCGCCAACCTGCGCTTTCTGCCGGGGGTTTCGTTTGAGGAGACGGAGAGGTTGTTTGCCAGTCACAAAGTCATGGTCAATACGTCGACGCAGGAGGGTTATCCCAACACTTTTGTGCAAGCCTTCAAATGGGGGCTGCCCATCATAACCGCGCGTTTTGATCCCGACGATATTTTGACGGCGCATGGCATGGGTCTGCGCACAGGCGAAGCGATTGAGGATTTGGCGAAGGGCGTCGAGGCGATGATGGAGGAGGAGCGCTGGTTGGAGGCCAGTCGGAAAGCCCGGCGATTCGCCGATGAGCATCATAACATTCGAACGGCGGCGTCGCGCTTCTATGAGATTATCGAGAGGGCCGTCGCCGGGCATCAAAAAAGAGCCATGGCAAAACATTCATAAAAACCAGGGAAAAATCGGAAAAGCGGCGCAGAATATGCGCCGCTTTCGCTCATCGTCCTAAGCCCTAGGCTTTCATTAAAAAGTAAATCGTATAACTCTTTTAAATAAGTATTGCACAAACGAGAAAAAAATCAATTGATTTTTTGTTATTCTTGCTGTGACTCGACAGTCAAAAGTTTTTGTGAGAAATCACCTCGACTAAAGACAGGCGTCTTCTTTCAATAAGGTCATGTTGAGAATAGTCATC
>JAFGTC010000040.1 GCA_016934335.1 Candidatus Omnitrophota bacterium
CTCGGCGGGGCTGGGAGCGGCGGCGCTCGCCAAGACAAGCGATGCATCGGAACAATCCGGTCGGAAGCCCAACCGGCATGAAGTATGGATCGCTTCCATTACACTCGAGCGGCTCGATGCGCGATCGGGCGAAGAGAAAGTCGACAAAGTCATCGGGCGGATGGAAGAGACGCTGCACTGCCGGCCGGACGTTATCTGCATCCCGGAAACATTTCCGTATCACGGCGTTTCGAACAAGCCGCCGCTAGAGCAGATCGCGAAAGACGGCTTGGGATGGATCGCCGGGCGCTTCGGCGAATTCGCCAGGAATAACCAATGCTACATCATCTGCCCCACACACACGTACGTCGACGGCGTGATTTATAATTCCGCCATCATCATCGATCGGCGGGGAGAGGTCGCGGGCCTGTATCATAAAATCCATCCGACGGTCGATGAGATCGAAGGCGGCGCCATGCCGGGCCCCGTGCAGCCGCCCGTTTTTCAGACGGATTTCGGCGTGATCGGAGTGCAAATCTGCTTTGACGTCAACTGGCCGGAGGGATGGCGGGCGCTGCGGAAGGCCGGCGCAGAGGTGATTTTCTGGCCCAGCGCTTTTCCCGGCGGGCGAATGCTCAATGGAATGGCCTGGATGAATAAAACCTATGTTGTCACAAGCACGTGGGATGATCCTTCCCGCATCATCGATATTCAAGGCGATGAAATCGCCTCGACGGGGCGCTATCAGCATTGGATCTGCGCGCCGGTGAATCTCGAAAAAGCCTTTGTTCATATCTGGCCCTATATGAAAAACATCGAGGATTTGCAAGCCAAATACGGGCGGAAAATCCGAATCCAAAAACTGCACGTGGAAGGATGGGCGGTCATCGAAAGCGTCTCGCCCGACTTGACCATCCAAAAGGCGCTGGCTGAATTTGACATCCCTTTGCACGAGGAGCATATTCAAAAAGCGCATGCGCTTCAGGAAAAGATGCGGCCGTCTTAAGGCGATCGATTCAATTCATGGAAAACATTCAAAGAGAATAAATTCTTCGCCTTCTTTGAAGGAACAAAACTGTGACGGCATGCGGAGATTTTGGATCTATGCGGAAATTTTGGATCAAAGTCATTACGATTTCACCGTGGGAGAAGATCTATGAAGCAGACAACTAAATTTTGGAACTTGATTCTGAGCCTTCTAATCGCAGGGGCGTCGGCGGGCTTCGCCGATGTAAACGATTGGGAAAATCCCCGGATGATCGGCAAAAATAAAGAACCGGGACACGCGACGCTCATGCCGTTCAATGATGCGCAAAGCGCTTTGCAGGGCGATCGAAGCGCTTCCCCGAATTTTCTACTGCTGAACGGTTCGTGGAAGTTTCATTGGGTGCGCAAACCGGCCGACGCGCCGCAGGATTTTTTCCGCGAAGACTATGATGTGAGCGAATGGGACGACATAAGCGTGCCCGGCGTCTGGCAGCTGCAGGGCTATGGGATCCCCATTTATATGAACATCACGCATCCCTTCGTCCCCGCCGATCCGCCGAACATCCCTCATCATTACAATCCGGTGGGATCGTATAGGAGAAGTTTCATGCTGCCGGAGACGTGGAAAGACCGGCAGGTGTTTCTGCATTTCGACGGCGTTAAATCGGCGTTTTATTTGTGGATCAATGGACAGGAGGCGGGCTACAGCCAGGGCAGCATGACGCCGGCCGAGTTCGACGTCACCGACTATTTGCGCCCCGGCGAAAATCACGTATCGGTGAAAGTCTATCGCTGGTCGGACGGAAGTTACATTGAAGATCAGGATTTTTGGCGGTTCAGCGGCATTTTCCGGGATGTCTATCTTTTCTCGACGCCCAAGGCGCATATTCGCGATTTCTTCTGCACCACCGACTTGGACGACGAATACAGAAACGCCGAGTTGAACGTGCGTATGAACATTCGCAATGATTCCGGGGAGGATCTCAAGGGTTTGAAGGCCGAAGTCTCGCTGCATGGCGACGGATTTCAGTCCGGTCCGGATGAGCCTATCTTTTTGAATTTCGATTCGCCCGGCGGCGATGAAATTGTGTTGGTCGCGAGCCGCGAGATCGATAATCCTAGAAAATGGTCGGCGGAGCATCCCAACTTGTATACGATCGTGATCGCACTGAAAGATGAGAATGGTCGCGTTCTGGAGGCGGTCAGCCATAAAATCGGTTTTCGCGAAGTGGAAATCAAGAATCAACGCTTTCTGGTCAACGGCGTCCCCATTTATCTGAAAGGCGTCAACCGGCACGAACACGATCCCGACCGGGGCCGCGCCGTAACCGAAGAACTGATGATCAAGGACATCCTGCTGATGAAGCGGCATAACATCAACGCGGTTCGCACTTCGCACTATCCCAACCAGCCGCGCTGGTATGAACTCTGCGACCAGTACGGCCTTTATCTCATCGACGAAACGAATTTGGAATCGCACCATTTCTGGGGCAAATTCACCCAAGATCCGGATTGGAAGGAAGCGTTCGTGGATCGCGCCCGGCGTATGGTCGAACGCGACAAGAATCATCCCTCCATCATCATCTGGTCGCTGGGCAATGAATCCGGCTTTGGAGAGAATCACATCGCCATGGCCGACTGGATTCACGCCTACGACAAGACGCGCCCCGTTTTTTATAATCCCGCAGAGAGTCACGAATGCGTCGATCTTATTTCCCCCATGTACGACCGGGTTCATCAGATCGTTCGAAAGGCGCAAACGGAGAACAGGCCTATTTTTCTCTGCGAGTATGCGCACGCCATGGGCAACAGCAACGGCAATCTGCGCGAATATTGGGACGCCATCGAAGCGTACGATCTGCTGATCGGCGGCTTTATCTGGGACTGGGTCGACCAGGGATTGCGGAAGTATACGGATGAGGGAGAAGAGTATTTCGCGTATGGCGGCGATTTCGGCGACCATCCCAACGACGGCAATTTCCTTTGCAACGGCCTGGTCTCTTCCGACCGCGTTCCTCATCCGGGTTTGATCGAGTACAAAAAAATCCTTCAACCTGTCAAAGTGGAAGCGGTTGATTTAGCGCGCGGGATTCTTCAAGTCGTCAATCAATACAATTTCACCAACCTTAACGCCTTGGCCGGTTCGTGGTCTTTATCGGAGAACGGGCGAATCATTCAGAGCGGAGCGCTCGACGTTATCGATCTGGCGCCCAAAGAGAGCGCGAAGGTCGCCGTTCCCGTGCTGAAGCCGGATCTGAAGCCCGGGGCCGAGTACTTTTTGACGGTTCGCTTTGCGCTCAAGGAAGACGCCGCCTGGGCGGACAAAGGACATGAAGTCGCCTTCGAGCAGTTCAGGATGCCCTACGAGGCGCCCGAACTTCCCGATCTCGATTTGGCTTCCATGCCCGAATTGGGCTTGTATCAAACGAATCAGTACGCCGTCATCGACGGCCGGGATTTCTATATTTTCTTCTCCAAGGACGAGGGGAAAATCAAAACGATGCGCTATCTCGACCGGGAGTTGATCAAAGCGGGGCCGGTGTTGAATGTATGGCGCGCCCCCACGGACAACGACATCGGCGGCGGCGCTCAAAGCAACGAACGCGTCTGGCGTCTGGCGGGATTGGATCGCATAGAGCAGCAAACCCGGAGCGTGGAGATCAAGCAGCCCAATGCGAAACTGGCGCAAATCAAAGTCGAGTCGTTCGTTTCGGCGCCGGGAAGCAAGAATGGTTTTAATACCGTCATGCTGTATTCCGTGTATGGCAGCGGCGACATTTTCATTCAAACGGATCTTGAACCGGCCGGCGCTCTGCCCATTCTGCCTCGGATAGGACTGCAGATGGTCGTATCCGGCGAGTACGATCGATTTTCCTGGCTGGGTCGAGGCCCCCATGAAAACTATCCCGACCGGAAGGAAAGCGCACTGGCGGGCTTGTACAGCGGAACGGTGGACGAACAGTATGTTCCTTATGTTCAGCCGTCCGAAAACGGCAACAAATGCGACGTTCGCTGGGCGTCTTTGACCAATGATCAGGGGCAGGGTCTGCTGGCGGAGGGGATGCCGCTGCTGAACGTCAGCGCGCACCATTACACGACGCAGGATTTAGACCGGGCGGCGCACACCTGCGATCTCAAACGCCGCGACGACATCACGCTGAATCTGGATTTTGAAATGCTGGGCGTGGGAGGCGACGACAGTTGGACGCCCATGACCGTTCATCCGCCTTATCGGGTTCATCCCAAACCGGCGAAATATCGCCTGCATATCGCGCCGGTGACGCTCGATCCCGCGGCGCCCGCCTGGGAGAAGACGTCCAGGCTTCGCTAGCGTCGAGAGTTGTTTTGGGAAAATTGAGTTGTTTTGAGTAAATTTATGAGTGGATCAGGACGAGAGGGCGCTTCGGCGCCCTCTTGCCGTTTGGGGGAATTGATTCCAGCAAAAAAATGAGGGGAAAGATGAGGAAAAATGCTTGACAGGCGAATATTTGTTTATATAATAACAATTAACATATGAACTAAATGGGGAGGAGATGAAAATCATGGAGTCAATAAAGCAATTATACGCGGTTTGTTATGTGATGCTCGCCTGCTACGGAGGCTTTAGAGGGTTTCAGTGCATGGGCGGGAATTCGAATTCATCTATTCTACTTCCCGCTTTATTGAGTTTTCTTCTGGTTTTCTTCGGCGCTTTGGCTGTACAATCTCTTTGGGAAAGCCGCAGGATTCTACGGTATAATGCCAGAAAATTTTTTTTGGCTTCACTGTTTATATATAAACAGTTAAAGATGAATGATTTACAGGGAGGCGCGGACCGATGAAACATGCCGATCAGAACCATCTGCTCTCCAATTTTGGATTTCAATCCTATCTGTGGACTCAGTTTCTGGGCGCCTTAAACGACAATCTATTTAAATTCATCGTTGCGTTCTTAGCCTTTGAACTGGTCGGCGACGCCAACATGCCGCTGGCCGGCGCCATCTTTATTCTTCCTTTTCTGTTGTTTTCCGGATATGCCGGGCAGGCCGCCGACGCGTTCAGCAAGCGCAATGTTCTGGTCGTCACAAAAGCCATGGAAATCTTCACCATGTCGATCGCCTTGTTCGCGTTCTGGATCCACAGCGTCATCCTGGCTTTGGTTGTGCTGTTTTTAATGGCGCTTCAATCGACGTTGTTCAGCCCGGCCAAATACGGCATTCTGCCTGAAATGCTGCCGGAAAAGCATCTCTCGAACGCGAACGGCTGGCTGGAAATGACGACGTTTTTGGCCATTATCCTTGGTTCGGCGCTGAGCGGCGCGATGTACGACCGCTGGGAAGGAAACTTGCCGGTTATCGGGCTGATTCTTTTGTCGATCGCTGTTTTGGGGAGTCTCGCCAGTTTGGGGATCGCGCGGGTGCCGCCTTGCGGGGGGAAAACAAGCCTGCATCCAAATCCATGGAGCGACATCATATACGGGATACGGCGTCTGTACAGCGTAAAGGCGTTGTGGCGGACTGTGATGGGGATCACCTATTTCTGGTTTTTGGGGGCCGTCGTTCAGATGTTGATTTATCCCATCGGGACGCAGGATTTGAATGTAGGGAAAACGGAGATCGGTTATTTGATGATGTTTCTTTCCGCAGGCATCGGCGCCGGGAGTCTGCTGGCGGGCCGGCTGTCCGGCGACCATGTGGAACTGGGCCTGATTCCTTTCGGTTCGATCGGGATGGGATTTTTCTCGCTGCTGCTGGCCGCCTCCACGCATTCCTTCTATTCCACGTCTATGATGCTGATCCTGGTCGGCTTTTTCGGCGGCTTTTTTATCGTTCCCCTCAACGCGTATCTGCAGAAAGCCAGCGAAGAAAGCGAAAAGGGGCGCCTGATCGCGGCCAATAATTTCATCAACATGATCGGCGTTCTCGCCGCGTCGGCGGTCTATTGGGTGTGCATCAACTGGCTGGATCTCTCCACGGCTCAAACCATCGCCATGCTGGGCGTTTTGACGCTGGGAGTCACTGTGTACATCGCGCGCCTGCTGCCTTACGCCGTGATGCGGATTGTACTTAAAACTTTAACTCATTCTATTTTCAAAATTACCGTGAGCGGCCGGGAGCATCTTCCCTATAGAGGGCCGGCGCTGCTGGTGAGCAACCACATGTCGTATGCGGACGGCTTGATTGTCGGCGCCAGCGTGCCGCGTTACATGCGCTTTCTGGTCTTTAAGGATTTTTTTGCGATCAAGGGAATTCGGAGGATTCTGCATTGGCTGGATGCGATACCCGTGTCCGGCAAAAATCGAAAAGACATCGTCAATATGCTTCGCCAGTCGCGCGAATCACTGCAGCAGGGGGATGCGATCTGTCTTTTTGCAGAGGGGAAAATCAGCCGGACGGGCAACCTGCTTCCCTTTCAACGCGGCTTTGAAAAAATTGTGCAGGGAACCGATACGCCGATTATCCCCGTTCACTTGGATGGTTTATGGGGCAGTCTTTTCAGTTTTGACAGCGGCCGGTTTTTCTGGAAGCGGCCCAAGCGATTTCGCTATCCCGTGACGGTTTCTTTCGGGAAGCCCATGGCCGCCGATTCGTCGGTCGATCAGGTTCGCCAGGAGATTCTTGAAATGGGCAGCCAGGCGGCCTGCCGGCGAAAAACGGCGCAGGACGTCATCCCTTATCAATTGATCAAAACGGCGAAGCGAAATTGGCGCTCGTTTTGTATGGCCGATTCGACCGGTCAATCTGTGACCTATGGGCGCGCCTTGACGGCCGCCTGGCTGGCTTCAAAGCAGCTTCGAAGGCATTGCAGGAATGAATCCACAATCGGCCTCATGCTTCCCTCGAGCGTGGGCGGCGTTTTAGCCAACTTAGGCGTCGTCTTGGCGGGGAAAGTGGCCGTGAATTTAAATTTCACGGCCGGGGAGGCGGCGCTCGAGTCGGCGATTCGTCAATGCGAAATCAAAACGATCATCACATCCCGCCGGATGTTGAAAAAGATAGGCATGAAAGAGCGCCCCGGGATGCTCCATCTCGAAGATCTGATGGAGCGATTCACGCCGATGCAAAAAATGGCGGCGATGATCCAGACCTTTCTTCTCCCCGCCAAGATTCTATTCCGGCTGTCGGGCGCGAAACGAGCGTCGCCGGACGATCCCGCCGCGATTCTCTTTTCGAGCGGCAGCACTGGCGAGCCCAAGGGAATAACCATTTCCCATTACAACATTATCGCCAATCTCAACGCCATCCATCAAATTTTAGGAAGTTGGGAAAACAACCGAGTCTGCGGGATCCTTCCGTTTTTCCATTCTTTGGGATTGACCGGGACGCTTTGGATGCCCATGTTGAAAGGCTTCGGCGCCATTTATCACACCAGCCCCATGGAAGCCAAGCGCATCAGTGAATTGTGCGAACAATACCCGCCGGGCATCCTTCTCGCGACGCCGACTTTCTGCAAAGGCCTGATCCGCAAATGCTCGACCCAGGCGTTTCAATCCTTGCATCATGCCGTCATGGGGGCGGAGAGGCTGCCTGAAAAAACTGCGAAAGAATTTCGAGATAAATTCGGCGCTGATCTATTGGAAGGATATGGCTGCACGGAAACCTCGCCGGTCATTTCCGTCAATACTCATGATTTTGAAAAGGGAGAGCATCGGCAGATCGGGCGCAAGCCGGGAACGGTCGGCCATTCGCTGCCGGGCGTCGCCGTCCGCGTCGTGGATCTCGAATCCGGCAAGCGGCTGCCGCCCAACACGGAAGGCCTTCTGCTGGTTCACGGACCGAATGTGATGCGGGGCTACTGGCGCCGGGCGGATCTCACGGCGGAGGCGATGCGCGACGGCTGGTACAACACCGGCGACATCGCCAGCGTCGACGAAGACGGCTTCATTACGATCACTGACCGCCTATCCCGCTTCAGCAAGATCGGGGGAGAGATGGTTCCCCATGTTAAAATTGAAGAAGCGATCCAGAATTTGATCGGGGATGGAAACTGCGCAGTCGCTTCCATCCCCGATGAAGCCAAGGGGGAGCGGCTGACCGTCTTGCTGTCCGATGTCGATCTGCCCGTCAAAGAGATTTCGCGCCGGTTGAAGGAGAGCGGATTGCCGCCTCTCTGGATTCCCAAGCCGGACGATATGTTTGTTGTGGACGAGATCCCCTCGCTGGCGTCCGGCAAGCGCGATCTGGGGGAAATCAAGCGAATGGCGCAGCGGGTAAGTCAGGAAAGCGAAATCGTACAAAGCGGATAGGCGTTGATTTTTCGAGAAAAATTAAGCGCCCTGCGGACCGATTTACGCAGGGCGCTTTGTGCGAAAGAGCGGCAAAAAAGAGGAGGGAGGATGGACTCTTGCCGCCAAGTCCATTTTCTATGATGGGGTGATACTGTTTTTCTTTAGGCGGCCGGAAATTTTACGCTTCCGCCAATTCGGCTTCCACATCGGCTAAAAAATCTTTCAGATCAATGTCGGACGTATGGCGCATCTGCTCGACGACCTGGCGCAGGCGGCGATGAACAAGCAGAGCTTCGGCTTCTTTGCCTTCCGCCTTATAAACGTCTTCCAGCATCTGCAATCGGCGCAAGAGACATCGCCGGTCTTTTTCGCAGCGATCCGCCATGGCCACCGCTTCTTCGAAGACGGCCTCCGCATCATCGAGATTTTTATGGATATACGACCAGATTCCGTTATCTTCGAATAATCCGCATATACCGCATTGATAATAAACCTTAACGCTCATGGTAAAGCCTTTCTGAATGGCCGAACTGATTTGGCTTCCTTTTACAGGGAGAGGCGGCGATTCATCCTCTCCCTCGTTCAGGATGCGTTTGGATTGACTTAGTCATCGATGACCGCTTTGGATTGACGGGAGGCGGAAATCATTTCGTAGACCAGGAACTGCGCGAGAGCGGCGCCGGTTCTTGCATCGAAGTCCAGTCCATGGCTTTTGAAAGGATCCGGCTGGACGAAGAAGGTTGTGATTTCTTTGCCTTCGACGCTGATCATCCCCGGGATTTCGCTGTTCTCTTTTTTGATGAAGGTGCCCGGGATTCGGCCGACGTCGACGGTTCGCAGGATAAAGACTTGATCGCTGTTTTTGAGCGCATCCAGGATTTCGGCTTCCACCTTGGGACGGGAGGTCAAATCGGCTTGAACGGGCAATCCGCTCCGCAGCAGCGTTCGATTCATCATCCAGCCCAGCCCGCGATCGCGCGCCAGTTGTTCGCCGGGGGCGAGGAGGGTGACAATGCGCCCTTCCGGTCCGGTGATTTGGAATCGGCTGATCCATTTCGGCAGCGCCGACGAGAGATTGGCGTCCGCGGCGGGCTGCATAACCGGTCGAAAAGCCGAATAGAGGATTTCGACAATTTCCTCTCCGGTGAACGGTTCGGTGGAGTAGTACAGAATTTTGTTCATCCGATAGGATTTTTCTTGAAAATAATCGCGATCGTTGCAGACGGCGACTTTGACATTCGGAAATTTTTCGATCAGTTGGCGTACCAGGCCGGGGCCGCTGACGCCGTAGGCGGCGGCGTCGAAAAAGATCAAGTCGGCGCCTGTGCTTTGGATCGTTTCAAACGTTTCATTCAAAGTTTTCGAAAATTGTACGCGGCTGCCAAAGGATTCCACGCGAGACTGAATATCCGACCACGATTTTTCCTGATGAGTGGAGAAGACGATCACGCGGTTTTTCAGCGCCCAAAGATCCGCTTTCAGCGACTCGGGTTGAATGCGGGCCACCCATCCTTTTCCAAAGGGATCGTTTTGGATAAGTTCCGGTTCATCGATCAACAAGTTGTTAACTTCGAGGACAACGCCGGAGATCGGCGAAGGAATGATGCGCATGGAGCCTCCCGGAAGAGTCAGCGAAGCCAAGGGTAATCCGCGGTAAACCACATCGCCTTCGCGCGGCATTTGGATCCCCCCAATGCCGCCCTCTTCCAAACCCGCGAGGAGAGACCCCACGCGCACCCGTGATTCCACATTTTCATTGTCAGCAGGATCGAGTTGAAGCCAAGATTCGTCGTAAAAGTAGGTTTCGCCCGGTTCGGCTTTTTCGATTCGGCAAGGGATCGAAGCCGGCGCCGCTTCACAGAGCGCTTCTCGGCTTTCAATGTCTTCCCATTTTTTTTCAACGGCCTTTTGGGTTTGAATCGCCGCGCCGGCGTCGTGCTCGTCAAAAACGCGCTCGACCGCTTTCACGATTTCATCGGGCGTGAATGGTTTGGGAATATAATCGGATGCTCCCAGACGCATGGCTGCCGCCGCCGAGGGGATGCTGGCGTAGCCTGTGATGACCATTACCGGGATGTCAGGGTGGGTTTTACGCAATTCGTTCAGGAATTCGATTCCATCCATGCCGGGCATTTTCATATCCAAAAGAATGGCGGAATAGTTATTGTTTTGTAAAATCCGATCTAATCCCTCGCGGGAGTCGGTGCAGGTTTCCACTTCATACCCCTCTTTTGAAAAGATACGAGTGCAGCTCTGACCTACAATCGGTTCGTCATCGACGACTAACAATCTGCGCGGGGCGTTCATGATCCATCTCCTTTTGGATAAAGCGTCTTTTTTAGTACGCTTCGTAGATTTTGCATTAATTGTGCCAAAACAGAAAAATTCACAAAACCGACCCTTTATCTGGTTAAATATTTAACCTTTCCGGGCTGATTCTATTGGTTTTATGGAAGGATAATTTTTTATCTATCCCTATGTCTCGATAAAGTCAAATTTAGCCTGAAATAAGCCTTTATCGCCTAGAAAGGCTTAAGTCAGTGTATGAAAACTTGATACACTGTATGGATCTAGATAAGGATTTTTTTATTCAAATCATTGAGAAAATAGATTGTTTTGGATGGTGTGAGAATAGAAAAAAAGGATTTATATCTTATTATAGGATATTTTGTGACTATCCCTGCTGGATCGAGGCCATGAAATCGATTATGGGGTGTTTTTGAATAAACAGAGAAATGCAACGGGGCGGTGCAAGATCGATTGACGGTTATACATCTTCTCCTTGCAAGCCATATTTGGCCATGAGGGCGTGGAATTGAGTGCGCTGCATGCCGACTTCTTCGGAGGCGCGGCTGACATTGCCATGAGACTGCTCCAAGGCCTCGAGGAGAAATCGGCGCTCCACATCCTGAACGGCCGCGTCGCGGACCTGGCGTTTGTATTCCTTGAACTGCTCCCATGAACGGGGGATGAGGGATTGAGGAAGGGGAAGAGGTTCGTTTTGGCGGATCTCGTTAGGGAGATCGCCCGGTTGAATGCGTTCGGAATCGCACAAGATGGCCATTCGTTCAACAATATTCTTCAATTCGCGGACATTTCCCGGCCAGTGATAGGCTTCCATCAGGTACATGGCTTCAGGTGTAAAACCCATTACCTTGACAGGGTTTTTCCGGCGGAACTGCTCCAGGAAGGTCATGGCGAGAACCGGGATGTCGCCTTTGCGTTCGCGCAAGGGGGGAAGATAGATGGGGACGACATTTAACCGATAATATAAATCCTCGCGGAATTCGCCGTCGGCCGTCATTTGCTGGAGGTCGCGGTTGGTCGCTCCAATGAGGCGGATGTCGACTTCGGTTTCGTAGGCGTCGCCGACTTTTTTTACGCGCCGCGTCTCTAAAACGCGCAGTAGTTTGCCTTGAATCTCCATGCTGATGTTGGCCAACTCATCCAAAAAAAGAGTGCCTTTATGAGCGACCTCGAAAAGCCCTTTTTTAGAGGCGACGGCGCCGGAAAACGAACCTTTGACGTGGCCGAAGAGTTCGCTTTCCAGGAGAGTGGGGGTCAAGGTGCTGCAATCGCATGCGATGAAGGCTTCGTTTTTGCGCGGGCTAAGTTGATGAACGGCGCGAGCCGCCATTTCTTTGCCCGTCCCGCTTTCGCCGGTCACCAGGACAGTTCCGTCAGTGCGGGCGACGCGCTGGATCAACGAGAAGATCCGCTCCATGGGGCGGCTGTCGCCGATCATGCCTTCAAATCCAGTGCGCTCTTCGAGTTGTTTGCGCAGAGCGAGATTTTCGCGGATCAAAGCGGATCGCTCCATGACTTTTTGGATCACGAGGCGCAACTCATCCGGGGTGAAGGGCTTGCTGACATAATCCGCCGCGCCGCGCTTCATGGCCTGGACAGCGCTTTCGACCGTCGAATATCCGGAAATCATGACCACTTCGGCGGAGATTCCGGAGGCTTTGATTTGCTTCAAAACCTCCAATCCGTCCAAATCTGGCATGACGATGTCGAGCAGAATCACATCGAATTGATCGGTTAACGCATCACTGAGTCCTTTGCGGGAATCCTGATGGGTTTCTACGGCGAATCCGACGCCGCTTAAAATTCGCTTGCAACTCAGGCAGACGACGGCTTCGTCATCAATCACGAGAATGCGTGCAGGAACATCGCCGTCATTGGGAAGGATGTTTTTCGTAGTGGTCTCGCTCAATGTTTTATCCTTTTACGTCGCTTCAACTCGATTCGCGCCGTTTTTTCCCTCGATCAAGCATAATTATAATAGGCTATTTCAGATCACCAATCACCCTGAAAGGCGTGCCGCTCCAGGATGAAAAGAGAGGCGGGATCAGCGTTTTTTTATTCAAAACGGTTTTATTCAGATTGGGGCAAAACGATTTTAAAAGTCGTTCCCTCGCCGATTCGGCTTTCGACGTCGATGTCGCCGCCGTGGCTTTGGATGATTCCATAACTGACGCTGAGTCCTAAGCCTGTTCCTTTTCCGACGGGTTTGGTTGTATAAAAGGGATCGAAGATTTTTTCTTGATCCTCGGCGGCGATTCCGCATCCCGTATCGGAGATCAGGACGGCCACATAGCCGTCTTGATGAGATTGAGTCGTAATGGTTAAATCCCCGCCGTTCTGCATGGCTTCGCAGGCGTTTAAGCATAGATTGAGCAGAACCTGCTGCAACTGGTTTTTGTCGGCTTTCACCGGCGGGATGGAGGGATCCAGATTCTGCTGGATTTGCACTTCGCGAAATTCTTTCTGGCTGCGGACCAGTTTGAGCGTCTGTTCGATGACGTCGTTGAAATTGAGCGGTTCTCGCATCGAAGGCGATTCGCGGGCGAAATCCAGCAAACCGCGCACGATTTCTCGAACGCGGGTGGTTTCTTGAATGATGACGTCCAGATCCTGTCGATCCTGACTGCTGAAATTCTCGTTTTGGCGAAGGAGGTGGGCAAAGGTTAAAACGCCGGTCAGGGGATTGTTGATTTCATGGGCGATGCCGGCCGCCAAACGGCCGATGGAGGCCAGTTTTTCGCTCTGGCCGATCTGCTGGCGGGTGGTTTGTTTGAGCTGCTCCTCACGCTGCCGGACGGCGTCGGCCATTTGATTGATGACTTTGCACAGATCGCCCATTTCGCCAGTGGGTTTTTCTTTCACTCGCGCCGAAAGATCGCCGTCGATGACCTGGTGCGCCATCCGGATGATGGGGCCGATGGGCTTCAGGATTTGCTTCGTCGCCAATCCAAGAACAAACAGGCTGATAAGGGTTATGACGGCGACCGTGACTAAAAAGAACACTACGATCAAGTTGCGGATTTGCAAATAGGGCTTTTCGAGCACTCCCACATACAGAGCGCCGATAATTTGACCGGAGGGATCGCGGATGGGTCCGTAGGCGGTGATGTACCAATCATTGACGACAAAGGCGCGCTTGGCCCAAATTTCTCCTTTATTTAAGACCTGTTCATAGACTTCCGAACTCAATCGCGTACCGATGGCGCGCTTTCCGTCTTTCGTGGGGACATTGGTGGAAATTCGCAGATCGCTTTGAAAAATCGTCGCCATGCCGACGTCTTTGCCGTCATGGGTATGGCTTTGAAACACTTCATCACGGATCGAGTCGACGATGTCATAGCGGCGATTCAATAAAATAGCGCCATAAAGAACGCCTTTCACTTCGCCGTTTCCCTGCCGATTTCGAACCGGGGCGGCGGCGGCGATCATCATGCCGTTCAATTCGACGGCTTTTTGAATGGGCAGGGCCGCCGGCGTATCTTGAATTTTCATGAAAGCCTGTTGGGCAAGTTGCCGGTTTTCCCGCGCTAATTCATCTTGAGAGACAATGATGGTTCCGCTCATGGTCTCAGCGTGTTTCAGCGCTCCGGCGATAATGGGATTGTTAAGTACATTATCCCCGCGCACATCGGGATTATGGGCGCGGTAGATCACCGCGCCGTCGGTTCCAACAAAAGACAAAACGTCCAAGGGAATCTCGAGGGCGTCATATACTTCGTTAAGGTTTTGATGCAATTGAGCCAAATCCTGCGTTTCTACCGCTTGTTGGACATAAAATGAGCGAAGGTTTCGCTCCACCGCCTCCAGATAATCGTTGTAAACCCGGCGCGCCGAGTTGAGATCCAGCCGGACGCGCGTTTGAACTTCATCGATCAAAACGTTTCCCACATGAAGCGCTGTAATCAGAGCAAGAATCGAGTTGGCCGCCAAGATAATGCCTATCATCCAAACGGTCAAACGGAATCGAATCGTCATTATTGCGCCATCCCTTGCTGAAAGAGTCTTTTCAAACCTGATCGAGCGATGTCTCGCTTATCCTGTCAAGCATAGCATCGGATCAATCTCGGGATGAGGCGTGGGAAATAATCAAGCTGACATGCGATCCGTCAATGACATTTACATATATCAATCTTATTTGAACGGTCTTCATTAAAACGTTGAGGCAAGAGAGACAAAGAGAAACCGGTGAGACAAACATAGCGGCCGCTGATCAATCCACAAGTCGGATAGATGGCAGAAATATAAAGAAGAAAGGTAAAAAATACGTCTTTTTTAATAAAATCGCTTCATTCGGCGATATGTATCCCTCATGGATTGGAAGAAGGGGGCGCAGAGGAAGAGCGCATTTCCTGCAATTTTTGGCGCTTCATCGAATTCAACATTTCCTGATATTCCTGTTTGGCGGCGGCTTGTATGGGAGGCAGCCAATTGGGGCCCATTTCGAAGTTGGACGATCCCAGAATATGGTAATCATAAGGAGAGGCGTCCATGACGGGGAATTCGGGTTTGGGGCGGATATTGACGTCTAATTTTCCTTTGGCCAGGATAAAGAGCAGGAGAAATTCGGGTTGGATGTTTGTTTCCGGGATGAGGCTTATGCATTTAAAGGTTTGATCTTTTTCGACTTGGCCGTAGTTGCGCCAGAGGATCGAGCCTTCGGCGCCCACGACGGCCGCTCCCACCCAATAATCCAAGGGAGCGGTGGGCATGATCACATTTTCGCGCGCGGTGAAGCTTCCGGTCACGGTAAAATATTTATCCTGAAGTTTTTTTGGATCGGGCGGCGAATTGGCCTGCATGCCGGGAGAGGCAAATAGTTTTTTGGCGAACAGGTTTAAATCGATCATGCCGAAGGAGATGTTGTCGAACTCGAGCGGTTCGGGGTGAATCATGACATGGGAGGCGGCGACGACCAGGTTATTAGGAACAGAAAATCCGATCCGGTTGTCAGGGCCGTATTCAATGAAAGGGAAGACAATCAGTTCCGGATTGTAAAAGGATGTCGGTTTTTGATTGGAAGGGGGCGTTTTGGCGGCCGCCGGGGATTTGGGCGCCGGTTTGTTGATCGCGTCTAATTTGTATTGATTATAGATTTTTTGAGCGGAGCTCAAATAGCGGAAGGGGCCTTTGTAGTTGGATCCGACAAGCACCCAGAATGTGTTGCGAAATTCAAAAAAGATGACGCCGTCGCTTTTCGCTTTTTCGACATCGGCCAGGGTTTCGCAATGGACTACGTCATCCGGAGTAAGGACGGTTTCGTTTTGCGCGAAAGGCGCGGCGGAAATCGATCCGAAAACGGCGATTATGAACAAGAAGATATAAACACGCTTAAAACCAGTCATGAGAGGGCGTGCTCCTTTGAAAATTTAAAGATCAATTCATTATACATGATAAAGGAAAATCCAGGGGGAAGCCCTGGCGTTTTCTCACTGCGCTCCGTAGGAATTTGCCGCCTTTTGGGGCAAAATACGGAGAAATCCTTCATCCGAATGGTTCGGATCGAATCTACTTGTAGAGAGTAGCACAAGGCGTTTCAATCGACTATTCGGAGCATGATTGATTCAGGAAATTTAAATCGGATGGTTATTGGAATATTCAGTGTATTCTACACCCGAAATATTTCATAGAAATTTTTGAAATCATCAGAATGGCGAAGAAATGCATCCATCGAGAAACCCCGAGATAGAGCGGCGAAACCTTGAATTGATTCGCTCGCTCTATCCTTCTTACGCGGAAATTCTATCCTCCATCCATCCTGAAACTGCGCCGTACAAAATTGAATCCATTTCGTCCGATGCGTTTGCGTGTCAAAAAAAAGGGCCGGACGGCGGGGCGCATTGGCTGCATGGCCCTGATAATCCTTGGTAGTGGGCGGAATCGCAGATTCGGCAGGTGAATTGGGACGCTCAACGGACTTTTCTGGTGCTGCGCCCCGGTTTGGGATATGTGCCGTTCACTCTTTACCCGCGATTGCGTAAAGGCCGAACGGCACAGCGGATGTTGTTGGTGGAGGATCGAGCCGATTTATTTCGATTGTCGCTGATGTTGTTCGATTGGACCGATCTACTACGTTCGGATCGAACCATTTTTATTCTGACCGATCGATTGCCGGAGGCGGCGCTGCAGTTTTTCACCCAGAATCCGGTGGCCATTCTTCCTCCGATGTCGGTCATGTGCGGATGCGTCTGGGGGGATGAAGAGCGTACATTGATGAGCGCACTGCAGCCGAAAATCCAAGAAATGGCGAAGACGGTCAACGGCGCCGCGCGCCAATACATCGGCGAACTGCACCAGCATTACCGACGCGCCGCTCTTTCGCCTGAACGGAAAAAGAAAGTGGTGATGGTGGAGCCGGAGCACGATTATCTGGCGAATCCCATCGCTCAGGCGTTTGAGGAAGAGGGCTGGTCGGTGGAAAAGTTTAAGGGGAACCGGCGCCTGCTGCGATTTTTGAATCCCTACGTCTGGCTGCTTTATACGCGAGAGCATTTTCCCGATCTTTTACTCTGGATGAATCGGAATACGCTCTCGCCGGAAGGCGCCCAGGAACTGAGACCTCTCCCCGTACAAAAAATCCTCTGGTTTTTGGACAGCCCCAAGAGAGTGCAGACTTCTCGAGAAGAATTGACGGCGACGGACGCCTATTTTTCGTTTGATCATACTTATCTCCCTTATTTGAAAGAGATATCGGATAAAGAAGGATTTCCCCTTTCGACGGCGGCGGGGATTCGACCGCGGCCGGAGTGCGAACCGGGGAAGCAATGGCCGGAGAGAGAAGGTCCGGATATTGGATTTATGGGAGCGCTGGGGGCTGATCGTTTTCAGGACGTGCGGTGGTTTTGGCGGCGGCGCGATCCCGATTTTGTGCAGATTCTCGACCGGATTGTCGAAGAATATCTGGCTGATCCGAGCCGGACGTTGGAAGAACGCTACCAAGATTCTCCGGGGCGAGAGAGGCTTCCGTACAGCGGCTTCGTAGTGCTTTATCTGGAAGAAAGAAGCACGTATCTTCGCCGGCTGCGCACTTTGAAGCGGTTGTGCGATTTCGGCCTGGCTACTTACGGGGCGAAGGAGTGGTCGAATCCGGAATGGGCGGAAGAGTTGGCTTCCTGTTATTCGCATAAGCAGCCGTCTTATGAGACCGATCTTCCGACCGTGTATTTTCACACCAGGATCAATGTGAATATATTCCATGCGCAGTGCGTGGATTCGACCAATCCCCGCGTGTACGATGTTTTGGCGGCCGGCGGCTTTTTGTTGACGGAATATCGCCCGCAAATCGAGAAGGAATTTCTGATCGGCGAGCATTTAGACTGTTTTCGAAGTCCTGAAGAGGCGAGGCAAAAAGCGAAGTTTTATTTGGAGCATCCCGAAAAACGGGAAGAGATCGCGCGGGCGGGGCAGGAATTTGTATTGAATCATGCGACGTATCGGCATCGAATCAGGGAAATGTTGTCGCGCATTCCCTGCAAATGAAGGGGCGAGACGGGATTCTCTCGCTCGACGAATCCGTTCGGGAATGCTATAACGGAGACCGGGCTTATTGTTCTGACCAAGTTCATTATTAAAGAATATGTTGATGAATCATTCTTATTTTACTATTGTGTGTATGATCATCGCTTTGGCGGCCGGATGCAGCGACGATGAGAGAAACAGTGAAAATTCGCGGCCGCCGGGGGCATTGGGACCATTGCAAACTGTCGAATTCGAATTAGGCGGCGTTACTGTGGAGATCGAGGTTGCAATTACGCAAGCCGAGCAAATGCAGGGGCTTATGTATCGAGAATCCATGCCCGAAAATCACGGAATGCTGTTCGTGAATGAGCAGCCCCGCTATCTCAGTTTTTGGATGAAAAACACGCGAATCCCTCTTTCGATCGCGTTTATCCGCGACGACCTGGTTATCAGCAATATTGAGAATATGAAGCCTCAAACGGGATCCTTCGAGCCGGTCGAACGCTATCATTCGCGATATAAATGCTTATACGCCCTGGAGATAAATGAAGGCTGGTTTGAGCAGCACGGGATCAAAGCGGGCGAAAAAATCGATTTGCCTTTGGAAAAAATCGAGCAGATCGCATCCTCAAAAAAACAGTAGCATCCTACGAATCTTTTACTTTTCATTTGGAGCAAAAGGGAGGTTGAATGATGAAATTTCGTTATGGTTGGATCGCATTTTTGATTTGTTTGACGGCTCTATCCGCCCTGGGACAAAGTCGCATCGAATCCGTAGCCAGTTTGGATGTTTCGGCGGGCGTTCTGTGGATCGACGGCGATACGCTGTATGTGGGCGGATCGGATAAACTGCGGATTTACGACATCAGCAACCGCGCCAGCCCGAGTTATCAAGGAGGGTTTAATGTCACATCGAATATAGTGAGTATTACGAACGTCGGTAATGTCGTGATTGCCGGGCTGGACAGCAGGGAGGATCCGAATTTATTGATCGTCGACGCCAGCGATAGAACCAATCCCACTCTGCTTTTTGAGAGGCGGACGGACCAGGAGAGAAAGATCCTACAAGTCCTGCGAGCGCAGGGGCGGAATATATTCATTGGTTTGGACGATGTGGCGATTCAAATCGCCGAATTGGACGAAAACAACGATATCAAACAAATCATTGGGAGTTTGGAAGTTTTTTCGATCATTACGGATATTCGAATTGCTGGAAGCCGGGCGTTTGTTTCTACGTGGGACAGCATCATGGTCGTAGATATCAGCGACCCGACCGATTTGAGATTGGTGAAAGAAATCATCACGGACGACGCCAATAACCGCCTGTCCATAGACGGGACGATTCTCGCCTCGGCGTTCGGATATACAGGCGTGCGATTTTACGATATTTCCAATCCGGATAATCCAACGGAAATCAATACGGTTTACGTGGATCAAAATGAAGTTTTGAGCGTTTCGCTGCGTCAGAAATTCTGTTATGCAGCGACCTATTTTACGAAAATGGATTATCTGGATCTGAACGGCGGCCTGCGCATTTTAGATTACGAAAATCTCAACAACATCCATAATATTTATTACAATGACGATCCTCGGAGCGCTTGGGATGTAATTGCTTATGACGGTTATGTCTATGTCGCGGAAGACGTGTCGCTTAGCGTATTCCGTCACGGCCCGTTGGGCGAGCGCCCCACGGCGACGCCGATTATTCCCACCAACACGCCGACGCCGACCCATACGCCCACGCCGACCAACACGCCGCCTTTGCTGGTTACGCCGACGCCGACCGAGGGAGGGGTCGTTCCTCCGACGAACACGCCCGTCCCGCCGACCAGTACGCCCGTCCCGCCGACACCGACGAACACGCCGACGAACACGCCGATCCCGGCGCAGCCGACGAATACGCCCATTCCATCCGCGCCGACGCCGACCCATACGCCTGCTCCGGTTCAGCCGACGAATACGCCCTCTACCTCGACGGGAGAACTGCCGGCGGCTTTGTTTACGGCGGATTTTGACGGCCCGCTTTTGGCGCATGAACAATTTGTGGCGCAGGTTCCTTTTAATCCCGGATTCATTCTGGCGCAAAATGAAATTGGATCGATACCCTCCGACAACGCGTTTGACGGCGCTACGAACGGTCGCGGTTTGAGCGTGACGGTCAATCCGGGCGAGGCCGTCATGTTCATGGGGCCTTATTTATCCTTGGAGCCCGGCGTTCCGGGGCTGCTGCGCGTCAATGTCCGCTCCACCGGCGGCGGCGTCAGCGTAGCGCTGGCCGCGTTGGACGGTTCGTTCGATGGTTCCGTGTCGAGCAATATTCCCGCAGACAGTATGGTTTTCAACGGCGCGTATAAACGGATGGCTCTGGTCTATAAAGCGCCCAGCAACGGCGTCATCCCCATTCTGCAGGCGGCGGCGAACGTCAATCTGAGCGGGCCGGTTATGATTTATTTCGATAATTTCGAACTGATTCCTCTGCCGCCGGGAGTCTGCGTTCCAGCGGAAGCGCTCGGGGCGGGCGGCATTGCGCCTTGAATACAGTGAAATAGAGTAAATTGAAAAAGCCGAAGCGGGATTTCGATTCGCTTCGGCTTTTGGTTTATTCTTGGAAGCCCGGGGGGAAGTTCGGCTGGGGGGCGGTATAATATTTTCCTTCCATGACGCGCCGTTGAAAGGTTCCATCCAAGACGGATTCCCATTCCTGGAAGAACCGCTCGTAGACTTTTCCGGATGTCAGTTTACTGCCGCCTTCGGGATATCGCTCCCGCAGAGAATCAAGCCGCCGGCGCAGCGTCTCTCGAGTAAGCCGCCCCGCTTTATATTCGAAATAGAGCAGCGCGGATTCGCTCCAGATCTGCGCATCGATTTCATTTTGTTGCAGCAGTAGAAGGATTTCTCGATGACGCGGCGCATCCAGGCGCGCTGTGTTTTTTTGCCCGGCCTGTTTCACGTTTTCTCTCGAGTCGATGGGGACTCCGCGCCAAAGTCGAATGATTTCTTGCACGGCGGCGATTGCCTCGTTCATTTGGCGGCGAAGCGCTTCGATCAAATCTTCCGTGATCGGCGTTCGATGCGCCCAAAGAAGGAGATTCGGATCGTCGAGAATTTCCTGCGCGGCCTCCGGCGGATACATGGAAACATCGTGCCCGCGTCCCATCCATCCCTCCGGCGCGCGGGGGATGTCATGCCAGGGGCCGATCAGGCTGGATTCCAACTCGTAGTTAATGGTTGGAAGTTGGCTGTGATTTTGAATCATCACGCCTTTGAAGAACATTAACTGAGTGGAAGCCCTGTAACTCAAGCGGGCGATTTGAGTGATTCGCTCGATGCGATCGGGATTATCTCCAAACTCCAATTTCGCCCAATCGGAAACGATCGCATCAGGATCGCGAGACGGATCCCAGGCTAATTGTCCGAAAGCGTACCAGTTGGCGCGATTCAAGGGATGATCGAAATCGGTGCTGGGCGCGACTGAAACAACGGCCATTACGCCGGATTCGTTTTTGGATTGAGCCAGCCGGAAAATGGGTGACCAGCGCCAGGCCATGACGCAGGGAAATGCATCATGCCCGCGGTATTCGCCGAAGATCTGGAATTCTGTGCAATACGGCAATAATGAATCGTCGCTTGGAGCTTCTTCATGGTAAAACATCGGATTCAAAGGATGAGTCGGCCGAAAATCTTTATAGAATCCCTTGTGTGCAATTAGAACGTTAGACGGAAGAAGCCCTTCTAGATTCGAAAAAAGTTCAACTTCTTTTTGGACCAGTGTCGGCCGGTCGGTGACATTTTTCCAAATCAGCTGTGCGCCGTATTTTTGTAAAGGCTGCGCGATCATGTTGACGCCCATGAGCAGCAATTCTCGATGAGTATGCCGCTGACATTGACTGCAGGGGCATTCCCACGGCCCCCGCACCCAATCGCCGCCCGCGCCGGCCATCACCAATCCTTTCAGGTCGGGTAGTTGAGTAAAAAGATCGTCAATCAATCGCCGCCATTTTTCTCGAACCTCCGGATCGTGAGGACATAACTGAGCCAGATCGTCTCCCATGCCGTAAACCGTGAAAATATAGGAATCAATGCCGTATTGTTGTTTGAGAAAACGCATCAGGACGCGGTGGGCTTCGCGGAAACGCTCCGCTTGCTCTCCCGGATCACGAAGCCAGCTGGGATAATTGGTCCAGAAGCAAAAGGCATTGACGCGCATGGATGCAAGCAAATCGCCGAAGCGTTTGTATGATAGACTGTCGAATGCATTCAACATTTCTTCGGCGGAAAAAAAGCCATGGCCGTCGAAATGAGGCTGCGACCACGACCATACCATGCGAAGAGGGAAAGCGGGTGCGCTGCGTTCGTCCGCATGAAGAAAATCGGCGCAAAAAACGGGAATGAATATGAATAGAGCAAGGAGAAAGTAGCGTCGCTTCATGAAAATCCTCGGTGTTTATTGAAGAAGTTTTGTATCGAAAGGCATCCAGGAAGGGCCCAGCCGGACGATGTCGCCCAGGCTGAGAACGCCGTTGCTGGAATCGTAATCGACGCTGAATCCGACCATTTGAATCATATCCGGGCCGGCGCTGGCGATGCGCCAGCAGGCGCCGCGGGTCGACCGGGGAGCGTTGTTGGCCAGTTTGGCGGAAGTCCAATCGTAATAATCATAGGTGTGGGTGTGAAATTCCGAACTCTCTTTTTTCTTTCCGAACGGATCGGCGGGATAAAAAGAGATGAAGGCGATCGGCGTCGTCAAGGCTGAAAAGCGGCTCAAGGCGGTGCCGGAGGCGATTTGCTGGTCAATCAAATGGGCGACGGGGTAATTGCCGAATTCCAGGTGATACGATTCAAGCGCCGTTGCCAAGGTGCGCATATCGGCTTCTACTCTCGACACTTTGGCGCGGACTTGAGCGTTGAGAAAATTGGGGACGGCGATGGCGGCCAGAATGCCGATGATGGCCACAACGATGAGCAGTTCGATCAGGGTGAAAGCTCTTGGAGAAGTTTTTGTATGCATAAGTCTGTTTCTTTCGGGGAATGAGGAGAGAAATAGGCGGAGCCATGCCCAAGCACGGCTCCGCCGGTCATGTTTCTAATTTTTATTTCTAATTATTACGCATTTATTTATTGGTGCAGCATCCAATCTCCTACGGAGGTTCCGCCG
Organism: Candidatus Omnitrophota bacterium; assembly: GCA_016934335.1. Classification (GTDB taxonomy): domain Bacteria; phylum Hinthialibacterota; class Hinthialibacteria; order Hinthialibacterales; family Hinthialibacteraceae; genus JAFGTC01. The sequence continues at coordinate 23,091 of JAFGTC010000040.1, forward strand.
TCGTTCAAAGTCGCCGCCATTAAATAGACCGAACTGTCGTCCGTCACTGGCTGACTGGGGAAGACGATTTCCGACAAGGTTTTGCCGGGATCCAGTGCGTAGCGGCGATGAAGCATATTTACGCCGAAAATGTCCGGATCGCCCATGGTGGTTTTGAGATCGTTGAAGACCAGCCGGTCGGATTGGATGTCGATTTCGCCTGAATAGACCGCCATCCAAAATACGCCCGGCCCCCAGCCGTCGCCGGTGCTGGCGTCGGTGAATTTGACAAACACCTCTTTGTTAGGATTATTTTCCAAAACGGACGAAAGATCAATAGTGTAATATTGCTTATTGGATTCGTTGTGGATGTCTGCCCCGTACATTTCCATGGAGTTCATCACTTCCACGAACGTGTCTTCATCGGAGGATCCTTCTTGATTGACGATGACGATGCTTTTCAGATAAGGCCCCCAGCCGTCCGCCGGGACTCCGTCGGACAAGCGAATTTGAACGATGTTGGAAGAGTTATCGATCAAATAGGGAGATAAGTCGATGGAATAAAAATCGAGGTTGCTGTTGTCGTGAGTTTCTTCGCCGCTTTCAGCCACCCAATCCATTTCCACTTGAAAATCGCCGCCGGCTCCTGAAGCGACTTCGATGACAAACTCATTGCCGACGTGAACTTGCGCAATGGCGGAGTCGATGTCGTCGGGAAGATCGAACTGATAAATCATATATGTTTGTAAATCTGCGAAGCGAAAATCGCCGCCGGGAATACTGCCGCCGTCATCGATCAAATAGTCATTTTCGTCTGCTGAGCCTACGGACATAGCGGCATAGCGTACGACATCGCTGGGGCCGGAGAGGGAAACGATGAAGTTGTTCGCCATGTCAATTGTCAGTTTGGCGTCGCTGGCGTCGTCGGGGAGATCGAAGCGATAGGTGAGCGAACCGGCGCCGTCTGCGAAGCGGTGACCGCGGTTGGAAGGCCCTGATGCGCTGTTGTCATAAAGATAGTCTTTTTCCGCTTCGCCGCCGTCGGTTTGGAACATGGCGTAGACGGTCGCATTGGAAGCGTCCACCGGAGCTTCCAAGGTTTCTTCAAATGTCATTGTCGAGCCGGTGAAGAGGCTGATGTTCTGCAGGAAAGGCCCCCAACCGTTGGACGGCGTGGCGTCGGTGAAGAGAATCCATAGTTCTCCGGTGTTTTCCGCCAGGAAGGGGGATACGTCGAAAGTGTATTGCTTCAGATTCCCTAAAGCGCGATGCTCGAAGCCGTCGTAAAGATCCATAGAGTTGGCCAGGACGGTATATCCCTCGGTTGTAGAGTATTCAGGATCCCAAAATTCCGTCGCGATCGAAATTACGAAGTTGTTGCCGACTGTTACGCCCAACGTCGCTTCCGTGATTCCTTCCAGATCTTCAAGAATATACAGCGCATAACCCGTACCGTCGATAAAGCGTGTTCCGCCGGAGTTTCCATTGCCTTTTTCCATCACCAAATAAAAAAGATCGTCGTCGCCGAAATTGGTGTCGAACGAGACAATGTAATCCAATTGGGTGTCATCAAGATAATTATAAAAAATATTATCGTTGGCGCTGGGGCTGGAGAACCATCCACCGACGGGGCCGAGGCGGACTGCGTCGGATGAACCGTCCGCATAACGAAACTCGATTTCTCCGAAAGGATTGCCGAATCCTCCCGGGGCGGACATTAAGGCCAGATCGATCGACCCGTAAGCGCCGTCGGGGACGTCGACCGTCTGCCCGTTGATCGCCATCGCATCCAACGATTCTTCAAGAAGCGCGGCGAATTGAAAGGATGCGCGGCCGTCCTGGGTTGTGTTCAAAGATCCTTCGGCATAGTTGGCGGGCAGCGTCCCGGCGTCGACGCGGCGGCCGTCATCATCGAGCGGAGCGCCCACTCCTGCGCCGCCTGATTCCAACACCGCATCCGCGTCGAAATGCGCCGATAAATCGATAGGCGCTTGAGCCGCCGCCATTGACGCGACAAAACATACTGAAAAAAACGTTACAAATAGATTCTTCATCATGTTACCTCCTATTTGGGTTACATTTATTTCTTCCATTATGCATCGATCCCTCTTTTTTTTAACGGCGAACTCATAATAGATCATTGGGAAACGGGAGAAAATCACGCGGTTTACGCTTTTTTTGTCGCTTTGTAATGACGGCAGGTCAATTTGATTAAGGTGGGGAGAAAAACAACGCAGGAGAACCAGCATGTCGCCGATCCAATCGCCATTAAAGCGCCCAGACTGGCAAGCCCTTTGTGAGACGCAAAAACAAGGCTGCCAAAGCCCGTGATGGTTGTGAGCGTCGTGAGCGTCAGAGTGGTGCCGGTCGTGAACATGCTTTTTTCTACATTGTGGTTTTCTTCGTATCGGTGGAAAAAATGGACGGCGTTATCGACGCCGATGCCAATGAGAATCGGAATGGCGAAAAAGTTGGCCATGTTCATGTGAACATCGAAGACGCCCATGATTTCCACCAGCCAAACCACGCCCAATGACAAGGGGAAGATCACGTAGAGAATGGCGCGCAGGCTGAGAAAATCGAGCAGGACGAGCAAAGACACGGCGAAGAATGAGTAAAAGCCTATATACGCGAATGAATTGCGCATCAAAATGCTGGATTCGTAGACCTGGATCGGCGTGCCAGTGACATTGGGATCGATGCGGCGCATAGCGTCTACAAACTTGCTCATCGGCTCCATCTCCCAGATATTATCCTTGGGATAAGCCATAACCAGCAGCGAGTTGTCTTTTCCAATAAAAAGCCGCTGTAGCATTCGGGGAAGCATGGCGGGGTGAGGTTCTTCCATGGACGCCAAGCGATACACCATACGAAGGGCTTGTCGCGGCCGCTCCAGCAATTGGCGGTTGGCGTTTTCCAGGCGAGCGATGACCGCTTCCTGCGAGCCCTGGAGCAGTGAAGTCAATTCATTGAGTTGGTCGACTTGCTTTTGAATTTGTGCGAGTTGCTCTTCGCTTATATCGGGGATATCTGGAAAGAGTTCGCCCTGTTCCATTTGGGAGAAATCCATCCCCTCAGGAATCTGCATGCCTTCAGGAATCTGCATGCCTTCAGGAATCTGCATGCCTTCAGGAATCTGCATGCCTTCAGGAATCTGCATGCCTTCGGGAATCTGCATGCCCTCGGGAATCTGTACGCCTTCAGAAATCTGCACGCCTTCAGGAATCTGCATGCCTTCAGGAATCTGTGCACCCTCAGGAATCTGCGTGCCTTCAGACCCGGGCGGAGGATCATTCTGCTCATTCGAGGATCCAGAATGGAGAAAGCCATTCTGCATGGCCGCTAATTGGGCAGGATCGAGAGAAGAGGCATCCATCCGGACGGCCTGCGATGATTGCATCCCCTTTGCTTTTTCGGTCATCTCGGCGCGCATATCCAGAAATTGCTTCAGCTGATCGACATGACTTTCAAGAAGATCCACTTTTTGCACCAAGGCTTGAGAAATGAATGGATTGGGCGAATAAGTTGTGGAAGCGCTGTCAACAAAGCCGCTCAGGATTCGGCGCATGGATTGGAGTATTTCTTGTTTTTCCGGCGAAACGGCTGGAAGCGCATCCGCCAGACTCTCCGTATTCGCTACAGTCGGATCAGTCTTCAATGCGGCGACAGTGGAGCGTACTTCGTCGAGATTCTCTTTCAAGAAAGCGCAGTACCAAGTCGAGAATTCGGAATCTTCCATCAATTTATGTTCATATTCGACCGATTCGAGCCCATCCGCTTGTAATTCTAACAAATTGTCGTCGAAGCGAACTTCCCAGATTTTTGGCGCCAGGAGAACGGTTGCGATGATGATGACAGTGACCATGACGGCGGGATAACGCGAAACGTGGCGAAGCCCGACTATATGAACGGGAGTAGGCGTATGGTTTTTGATCGGGAAATAGCGGTTATAGGTAATCAGCATGGCGGGAAGGGTAACCAGCATGGCGATGAGGCAAAAAAGAATGCCAATGCCGGCGACGAAGCCTAATTCAGCCAATCCGAGAAAATCCGTCATCATGGCTAAGAGAAAAGCGATGGAGGAGGTTGTCGCGCCGGTCAGAATGCCGCTGCCTGCATGCTGGAGCGCGCCGGCCACCGCCCGGGAGGGATCGCCCGTTCGATCCAGTTCTTCCTGATAGCGATGCAGAAAATGGATGCCGAAATCAATGCCCAATCCGATGAGGATCAAGGCGAAAACCAGAGAAAGCAAATTAAGGTGGCCTAATGTAAGAGCGACGAAGCCGTAGGTCCAACCCATCGCGCAGAGAAGCGATAAGATGCCGCACAGCGGCCTTCCCAATTCGCGGAAAAAGAAGATAAACAATAACGAGACGCAAATCAACGCGATGACGCTGGCGTTGAACATATCCTTATTGGAGGTATTCATTTCGTCGGCCTGCAGGGCGGGCCGGCCGGTGAGCCCGGCTTTGACGCTGGGGAAATCCTGCTCCGTCAGCCAGATGTCGGTTCGGATTCGCTTCAACGGCGCTTCAATGACGCTGAGCGTAGAAAAATCCTTGGCGGGCATCACCAACATCAACAAAAAACCGCCTTTATTGGACCAGTTGTATTCCATCCCCCCGCTTTTGACGGATTCGATTCGATTTTCCAACTCTACAAATTCTTCGAATGGATTTTCGCCGTCATTGCGCAAAGCATGGATAAGAACGCTCAAATCCTCCATGTCGCGGTCGTCAACGGCGGCGAGGGATGCATCCGGCTGGATCGCCAAATCCAAGGCGTCGTTAATCCGCATGAGGATTTGATCGATTGAGCGCGTGCCCAAGAGTTCTTGGATCTCGTCTTTATTGGCGTCGAGTTCGTTTTGCAGGCGTCGAAGATCGTCTATTTTGACGTCATCGAAATAGAAGGCGTAATCCGCCGCCCATTTCGTATCGAAGGCGTAAATGACGTCTTCGACGTCGTCGCTTTGACGCAGACGGATTTCCAACGCATTGGCAAAGTCGATCATTTCCGACTTTGACGGCCCTTCAATGATGATATAGAGAAACTCGAGATCGCCGAATTTACGGATAAATTCCATGTAACGGTGATGGTAATCGAGGTTTTCGGACAGCAGCTGATCTTGATCGGTAATCATCTGCATGTGGGCGGTTCCATAGAAGCCCGCAACCGCCGCCAAAGCGAACGAAAAGAAAACCACCCATCGGGGAAATCGGGAAACGATTTTATGAATCAGCGTAAAAAGCAGTTTCCGCATGTCTTCCGGCCAATTATCGCAGATGCGATTGAGAATAGAGTATTATCATACACGAAATGAACGTCAAGAAAACACGCCCTGATCGATTGAACCGGATCGATAATCAGGTTCGAGCGAATAAGGTTTGTTTGGCGGCGGCGCTTACCAGTTGGCGGCCGACGGACCAGACCGGTCCGGGGAATTTGCGGCATTCTTCCAGGACGGCGTCAAAAGCGGCGAGGATGGCGTCCACCTCTTCCTCCGTGATGATGAGAGGGGGCAGCAGTTTGACGATTTCTTGATGATGTCCGGCGACTTGCGTAAGAATACGATGGTTTCTATACAGTTGTATTACAACGGCTTGCGCGAATAATCCGTTTTGCGCCGAATGCAAGATCGCCCAGGCGGGCTTCAAAAGAAGCGATTTTGGCGAACCGAATTCAATGCCGATCATCAGCCCTTTGCCGCGCACCCCGCGAATCAATTCATGTTTGGATTGCAGTCTGCGCAGCCCCGCCAGCAGTTGTTCGCCTCGCTGCGCGGCGCGCTCGGGCAGTTTTTCTTCTTGAAACACATGCAGCGACGCCAATCCGGCGGCCATGGCGATGACATTTTGGCCGAACGTGGAGGAATGCACGACGCAGCGATCCAGGCGGCTGAAAACTTTTTTGTAGACGGCGTCCGAATAGAGAATCGCGCCGACGGGGATCAATCCCCCGCTCAGCGCTTTGGCGCACACTAGAATGTCGGGCGCTAAATCCCAATGTTGGCAGGCCCACATTTTCCCGGTGCGCCCCATGCCGGATTGAATCTCGTCGGCGATCAGCAGCGCGCCGTATTGCCGGCATAACTTCTGGATGGAGGGATATACGTTGTCGTCTTCGGGATAAAAGACGCCCTTGCCGCGAATCGGTTCAAAGATGACGGCGGCGACATCCTCTTTTTTTAGTTCCCGCTCGATTCCGTCAAGATCCTCCAGATCGGTGCGAACCATGCCGGGAATCAGGTCGCCGAAGCCTTCGCGAAACGATTCGTCGCCGTTCAGAGCCAGCGCGCCGGTCGTCAGACCGTGGAAGGCTCCCTTGCTGTAAAGAATGCGGCGGCGGCCGGTGGAGGCGCGGGCGAATTTGATGGCCCCTTCGATTGATTCGGTTCCGGAATTGGTGAAGAAGACATGCTCCAAACGATCGCCGGGAGCGCATTGAATCAGTTTTTCGGCCAGCATGCCGCTGAGCAGGCATACATCCATCTGCACCAAATTGGGCAGAGGAAGATCCAGCGCCTGTTGGATGGCCTGTCGGATTACGGGGTGATTGCGCCCCATGCCGAAGACGCCGTATCCGCTCAGCGCGTCAAAGACGCGGACGCCCTCCGTGGTTGTCAGATAACACCCTTCGCCTTCCGTATATTCATGCGCGAAGCCGATCATTTCCAATACACGGGAAAAGACGGGATTTACATTTTTTTCGTGCAAGGATCGAGCCTTGCCGGTTGATTGGTGGATTAATTCTTTGAGGTTGAATGTCATGGGCGGTCGCTTCAAGTTCAAAGGGAGAGCCGAGAGTCGGCGGAGCGCTTCAGGATTCTAAGGTTACATTGTGGCGCATCATCACTTCGCGCCATTCTTCTTCGTTCATTTCCTGCGATTCTTCGATCAACATGGAAGGAATTCCGTCTTTGATCGGATAACGGCGGCGGGTTTCGGGATCCGTGGAGATAATCCAGTCTCCATCCTCCACGACAGGTTTTTTGGAAAGCGGGCAAGCTAAAATATCGAGTAATTTTTTACTGATCGGCATGTGCGGGCACCACCATGATTTTTGAATACTTTGTTTTGGTCAGCATGAAAGCTTTCCTCTTGCGCGTCAAGATCAGGAAAACTCTTTCATCCGGAAGAACAGATTTTAGAGAAACCAATAGAGTTCATAATATATAGTATAAGATTGTCTCTGGAAATCCATGGCCGCCGTTATGCCAGCCATTCCGCCAAATGCTCGGCCACGAAGACGTCGTCGTTGAGGTGAGGATGCGCCGCATAGACGCGGTCGATTTCTTCGAGTTGGCCGGGAGATAGATCTTCATTGGGATCGAGGCACAAACGATTCTGCATGAGTCCCTGCCTTCGCAAGACTTCATGGAGGCCCGCAATGCAGCCGGCGAAGCGGTTGGGGGGATCGAAAAACGCGGCGTTGCAATCCGTGATTTGCGCGCCTAAGGTTAATAATTCGGCGGGGATGGGGCCGTCCGAGCGGGAGCAGCGAGCGATCCGTTCAAAATCAAGGACAACCCGCCGCGTCCATACAGCCCAATGGCCCAATAATCCTCCTGCGAAGCGCAGATGCACGGGCTGTCCGGCAACTTGATACTGAAATACGGTCATCAGATCGGCAACGATATTGTCATCATTGCCTGTGTAGAGGGCGATGTCGCCGGCGCGCCCCGTTTCGGCGACCGCCCGGATGACGTCCAAAGTCTGGTAGCGGTTAAAGGGGGCGATTTTGATCGCGCATACGCCGGGGATTTCGCAGAAGCGGGACCAGAAATCGAAGCCGAGCAGCTGCCCGCCCACCGAAGGCTGCAGATAAAACCCCATCAGGGGAATTATTTCTCCGACGGCTTTGGCGTGGCGTATCATCTGATCGATTGTATCGTCTCGAAATGCGCTGAGACTGAGCAGGCCGAGGTGATAGCCAAGTTCGGCGGCCAGTTTCGCCTCACGAATCGCCTGGTCGGTCCGCCCGCAGATGCCGGCGATCCGAATGATGGATTTTTCGGGATGACGCTCCTCAAATTCGTCGACGGTCTCCGACGCCAGTTGAAGAACCGGCTTCAATAAATCGATTTGGGGATCGCGGATTTGAAACTGAGTCGTATGTACGCCCACAGCGACGCCCGACGCGCCGGATGTAAGGTAGTATCGCGTCAACGCCCGCTGGCGGCGCTCGTCCAGTTTGCGCTGATCGGTGACGGCCAGGGGATGGGCGGGAATGACGCCGCCGCTGCGAAGGTTGGCTTGGATGGCTTTGGATAGGTTCATGGGATGCTCAATCGTTCCGTTTTGTCTATTGTTGAAGTCTTAGTTATAAAGTCATGAAGAAGGCGGCTAGAATTCGCCTGTCCGGCCTTCATAACGAGTCGGCTTGTTCAAAGTGGGGCCGTCGATTTGGATCCAATGTACAATCCAATCGATGATTTGTTCAACCGATGCGTTCGGCGGTCCGAATAATTTCAGAGCCTGAGAAGCGTTGCTCAGCAAGGCGTTCGGCTCTTCGGCTCCCTCGAAGAGCGGCTCGCGTCCCAAGCGCTTGCCGAATTCCTCCGCGAGCCATCGTACGGGCAAGACGTCGGGGCCGGTTATATTCATGATTTTCGGCGGAGAGGAGCATACATCGAAACATTGCAAAGTTTGCGCGTTGGCGTCGCCCTGCCAGATGACGTTGACATACCCCATGGCCAGCGGGATGGGGATTCCGTTGAAAATTTTTTGACCGATATCCAACAAGACGCCATAGCGCATTTCAACCGCATAATTCAATCGGATGAGTGTGCATGGAGTCGTAAAGCGCTCGGAAAAATATTGAAACATCCTCTCGCGGCCCAGGCAGGATTGAGCGTATTCGCCCACCGGGCCGGTTGGATCGGCTTCCGCCGGGCCGCCGGATTGATTAGGAGTGAATGGATAGACGTTTCCCGTGGAAAAAGCCACGATGCGCGATTTTTGAAACCGCTCGGCGACAAGCGCCGGCAGATATGTATTCATGGCCCAAAGCATGCTTTCACGCCCTGACGATCCGAATTTCCATCCCGCCATAAAGACCATATTCTCGGCGTCGGGAAGTTTTTCCAGAGCGTCGCGAGCCAGCAAATCGCAGGAAATCGTTTCAACGCCCCAAGATTGCAGCCGATCTTTCAGCGCCGGCTGAGAAAAACGGGACGCGCCGATAACGCGCAGAGACGGATTGACTTCCTCCGCCGCCCGTTTGGCCATTCGCGCCAAAGTCGGCCCCATCTTTCCGCCCACTCCGAGCAGCAGCAAATCGCCTTTCAGGCGAGAGACCGCTTCTTTTGCGCCCGGCGTTGGGGTGGAGAGGAAATAATCCAATTCATCTTCGTTCCGGATAAGCGAGGGAAGGGGATTTTCAGACATATTGATTTCACTTCAAATTGATCTGATTTTTGGGAAAATCCATTCTTTTTATATAATGTAGCACATTATATAATGCGGAAAAAAGAGGCGTCTTGAAAAAACATCTCATCCAAAAAAACGGGATGTATTTTTAGCGAACATGAATGCGCAGGTTATGTCGATCTTCAGATGTGTAGTCAGCGGTTTTACTGGAAAGATTTTATCGGTACACTACTATCTAAATTAATTAAAAATATAGAATGGGCGGCTATAGTGAAACACCTGCTTTTAATCGGAGTCGGACCTCTCCCTTTTTATGAATCCGACCACCTCTATGGATTCGGCATTCGCGCGTGGCAATTCGCGCAGCCGCTCCTGGACGCCGGACACCGGATCACCTTAGTCACGTGTGAATTCGGCGTGCATCGGGAAAGTTCCATCCAGATCAAATACCGCTCCGATCCAACCCAATGGGCGGCGCTGGAGCATTTTCCCGTTCCTCAGCCGGGGCCGCGCAACACCAACCTGATCTTGACGCGCATCGAAGAACTGATTCGGACGCAGCGCCCCGATGCGGTGATCGCCGCCGGCTCGACCATCGCCACCAACCTCGCCGCCTGTTTAAATACCGATCTTCCCATCTGGATGGATATGTTCGGCGACTTATTCGCCGAGGTTCAAGCCAAAACTCCCTTCACCAATGCCGAAGCGGAGATCGATTTTTTCCATCAGACGCTGACGCGCGTTTTACTGCGAGGGGATCGGTTTTCGACCGTTTCGGAAATGCAGCGAGGCGCGGCGGTGGGGCAGTTGGGGCTGATGGGGCGCTTGAATCAATATACCTTGGGCGAAGAATTGGTTCATACCATTCCCTGCGCGTTTAACGGCAAAATCTCGCCGGTGCGGGGAGAGTCTTATCTGCGCGGCAAAAAACTCGGATCGAAGGAATTTTTGCTCTTATGCAGCGGCGGGTTTAACACGTGGACCGATGTGGATTCTCTCTTTGACGGCATCGAGCGGGCCATGGAGAAAGAACGCCGCATTCACTGCGTAGTAACCGGCGGCGGCATCACCGGCCATCATGAAGACGGATTCAAGCGGTTTCGCGGTTTGATCGGCAAGAGCCCTTATGAGAACCGATTTCATTTGTTGGGGTGGCTTTCCAATCAGGAAGTCGAGCAGGTCACGCTGGAATGCGATTTAGGCCTCAATGTGGATCTGCCAGTTTATGAATCGCTGTTAGGGAGCCGCAACCGCATGCTGTTCTGGCTGCAGTGCGGATTGCCGATTTTAACAACGGTCACTACTGAAATCTCACATATTCTGACCGAAAAAGATTTGGCCCTGGGCGTCCCTCCCCAAGAGCCCCGAAAGTTGGCGGAGAAGATCGTCGAAGCGGCGCAGCATCCCATCGAGCAAAAACAAAGAGCCGTCCGCGCCAAGCGATTCGGCTACGATTATCTGACTTTTACCGAAACGGCGCGTCCGTTGGTGAAGTGGGCGAGCCATCCCGTCCAGTCGGGGGATAACATTGAGCGCGCGCTGCGCAAGGGACAGCCGTTTTCGAAGGTGGACGCCTTGTGGCAGTCTTGGGGATTTCCGGAGGAAGGGAAGGGGCGCGATCCCAGCATCCCGCGTCCGCCGAGAGCCGTCATCAAAACGCGCCCGCAGGGAAAAAATTGGTGGCGGCGGCTATTGGGCGCATAAATCCGCGCATCCATGATAAAGGTCGGAATAAACATGCCTCGCGTTTCAGTACTGATTCCCCACCATCGCAGCGTCAAACTGCTCGAACCGCTGTTCGCATCCCTTTTTGCTATGGATATGGATCCCCGCCGGGTCGAGTATGTGTTGGTGGACAACGGCGCGACGGACGGTTCGGTCGAATTCGTCCGACGGCGATTTCCCGCGGTGAAAATTTTCGCTTTGGGGCGCAATGAGGGATTTGCGCCGGCGCTCAATCGGGCGGCGCGCGTTTATGAATCGCGCTGGCTCTGTTTTCTCAATAACGATGTGCGCGTGGAGGTCGATTGGCTCTCGAATTTGCTGCATGCCGCCCGGCAAATCGACGCTCCCTGCTTCGCCTCGCATCTGATGGATTGGAAGGGAAAGCGCACGCAATTCGGCGGCGGCTGGATCAACCTGTTCGGCAAGGGATTTGAATCGACCGGGATTCAAGAAGAGCAGCCGTATGAGATATTCTTCGCCTGCGGCTGCGGAATGATGATCCGGCGGGACGTGTTTCTCGATGCGGGCGGATTCGACGATGACTATTTCATGATTTATGAAGACGTGGATCTGGGGTGGCGGCTTCGTCTCTTAGGCCATAAAATTTATCTGGCGCCCGACGCCAAAATCATGCACAAAGGCCACGCGTCGCTGGATCAGATCCCCTACCGGCAAAAGGCGTTGTATTTCGAACGCAACAGCCTGGCTACGATTTACAAAAATTTATCGGACGAATCCTTGTCCGCCGTGCTGCCGTTGGCTTTGCGCGAAGCCGCGCTTCGCGCCAAGGGGGCGGCCGGTCAGGGGCTGCCCTTTCGATACAGCGGAGACGGGCTGGCGATTTTGGAAGCCGTGCAGGCGTTTTGGGATCGCCTTCCGGTTTGGCAAAAAAAGCGCGCTTCCATCCAGGCAAAGCGAACCGTCAGCGACGCAGAACTTTTTCAGCGTTTTTTCCCGAATCCCGATCAGTTATGGGCGTTCAATGCCGAACAGTATAAACGCCTGCATCATCCCCGTCTTCTTCCACATATCAAAGGCGCGCTGGAGGAAGCCGCCCGGGCAGTCGGGACGGCTCGGTAAGATCGACGTTTCTTTTTTAAATATATCTTTTTACTCAATTTTCCGCGTGGATGTTTATCCTCGAAGATTCAGTCGAGGCTGCGGTGGAATTTCAGCGGCCTGGCCCGCTCCTGCGGCGGCTGGAGCGGTTGCAAACGCGGCAGGCTTCAAGTTGGAGGCGGCCGGTTGGGAAATGCGCCCGGCGAACGCGGCCGACTTGCCTGCTTCCGAGGCGGGCTGGTCTTTTTCGTTTAGATATTTCTTGACCGCCTGCGTCCATGTCGCGCGCAAATTTTCCACGATAGGAAGCGCTTCGTCGATCAGGCGGACGTCTTTTTTCATGTTGGCTTGAACGACGCGGTGATAAACAAATTCATAAATCCGCATGAGATTGTTCGCCATTTCGCCCCCCAAATCGAAGTCGAGGGCCATCATTAATTCGGCGAAAATGCGCTGGACTTTGGTCAGTTCAGTGTGCGATTTTTCGATCTGTTTTTTTTCGACCGCCTGTCTGGCCAGATAAAGTTTCTTGACGGCGGCGTCAAAGATCATGACCAAAAGTTGAGGTTTGCTGGCTGTCTCGATTTGCGTTTTCAAGTATTGTTGCTGCGGATTATTGAATAAATTTGTCACGAAAATCCTCCTTCAGATGCACTCCGCCGGGATATTATGCTTTCCCGATACATTTGAAACTCGTTTCAACATCTCCAAAGTTGTCTCACAAAATCATGGTTGAATTCATCCTTCAAGCGTCGCGTTGAGATTCTTTAAGATACTCAAAGTTGTAACCTTACGATAAGAATTCCGAAAAATTGCAAAAGCAGATGCGATTAATCGTCTTTGTTAATGCCCAGATATTGGGTCAACATATCGCTCATGCTTTGAGATTGTGAAAGGGATAATTCCATAGCCGTATATTTAGCGCGTAAAGTTTCCGAATAAACATCCGCTCGTTCGCTGTATCGCTCGATCTGCTTGGAGTAATCTTTAATCTGGTCCTGAATTCCCTGTGTGGCTGTGTCCATTCGACCGTCGCTGGCCGTAAAGATATTAAGCATATTGGAGAAATAATCTCCCAAACCAATATCGGACGCCTGGATCAAATTCTTGATAGCGTCGGGATCTTCATCCAAGGCGGCTTGAAATTTGGATGCATCAAAAGTCAATGTTCCGCCGGATTTCATGCTGACGCCGATTGTGGAAAGGCTCAATGTTCCGCCTTCAAAGATTCGTGAGCCGGTGATGCCGTCGCTGTAGATTTGTTTTTTGACGCCGAGGTCGGCCGCTGTGCTTCCCCCCCCGATTTCTTCGACTTTGAATACTCCAGCAGCGCCCGATTCATCGACAAGGTTGATTCCCGTTCCATTGGCGTTGATTTCCGCTCGAACCTGGATGCCGTCCGTATAGTTGATTTCATCGATGACGTCTTGAAGGGTTTGGACGCTTGTAAGATCAACCGTAAAACTTTCGCCTGTCCTATTCGTGATTTGGATTTTGCCCATGTCGATGCCGGCGCCATTGTTCAAGTCGTATACATTAACGCCGGGCAGATCGAAAACGCTGCGACTGATGCAGGCTGACATGGACGATTTGAGGTCGCGAACGAGTGAATTGCCGAATAAAATCCCCTTTTCGCCCGAATCTCTGTCATAAAATGATTGATCGGTTAGAAATTCCGTCAATGTGTTGTAAGCTTCGACAAAATCTTCGAGAATTCCCTCCACATGCGATAAATCTTTTGAAATTGAAATATTGACGTTTTCGTCGCTTTCATTGACGAGAGAAAGAGTGACCCCTTCTCGAAGATCCGTAATGATGTTGCTGGATCGATTGACGGTAATCCCGTTGTAGATTAATTGAGCGTTCTCGCCTCTTTGGTCGAAGTTTTTGAACTGCCGGTCGGCGAGACCCAAAGTTTGCAGAGCGTTTTCTGAATCTTCTAGAATATTGACTTGGCCGGTTGCGCTATTGAGTTCGATTCGGTGCACATCGTCGGCGGTAATGATTTTTGCTGTGATATCCGAACCGGCGGCGGCCGCCTGGTTATTGATGCGATCGACAATAGCCTGCAGCGAATCGGCGGTAAAATCGATCTCGAAGGAGAAAGAATCCGATCCATCGCCGTCTTCCAGGGTGATCGTCGAGGCGTTAACCGGCTCCAAATCGAGCAGATCGCCGACGAGGCTGGATGAAGAAGAAAACGCCGCGCTTTGAATCCCTCCAAGCACCCCCAGATCAAAGAGAATATTATCCGGATCGGTAAATTCCTGGGGGATGCCCGTTGTACTGGTGATGAGAAGGCGTTCGCCGCCATCATCGTCGATCACCGAGGCGCTGATGTTGGCCCCGGCGTCGTTGGAGGCCTGATTGATTGCGCCGGCAATGTCATGCAGCGTCATATCCGCCCCGTTCAAGGTTACGGAGATCGTATATTGACCGCCTGCATCGCCGACCGTAAATGTCTCGCCGGTGTAGGTTTGGGTGAATCCCGGCTCGAAAACTTCGCTCAAGGCGCCCTGATTGTTGGCGTTGACGGTTCGATCGTAAGTCAGATCGTTTGCATTGGATGTGAGCAGACCCAAACTGGATAAGATATTGCCGCCCCCCACTTCTCGCATTTCAATTTTATCGACGCCGGTGGAGGATGCGCCGATAACCAACTTGTTTTGATTGGCGGACATCTGAACGACGGAAGCCTGAACCCCCGCATTGGAAGCGTTGATTTGCGAAGCGATTGCCATAAGCGAATCGTCGGAGGAAACGTCAATGGTTTGGCCGTTGATGATGAACTGGCCGGAGAGATTCAATTCATCGGTTTGACTGACAAAAACATCCGTGGAAACTTGATCGGATTGAGCAAGATTGTCAACGCGAATGGAAAAATTTCCCTCGGACGCCGAACTGGATACGGAAGCGGAAACAATGCCTGAATTGGAACTCAGAACCGTTTTCGATTCGAACATACTAGTCGCATTCAAACTGGATGTGGCTAACCTCAAACTTAACAGATTGGCGCTAATCGATTGCAGAGAAGTTAATTTTTCGGTTTCAGCAGCGATGCGATTCTCATATTGCTTGATTTTGCTGCCGAATTGGAGATTGATATGGGCCTCGATAAGGGATGTCGTATCTAAGCCGGAGATTAAGCCATCGAATGAAAAGGAACTCATCTTTTTTACCTATGTAAAATTATTTTGTAATACAATCGCTCTATCTATCTTTGAATTGTAACGAAATAATCATTTTGCTACGTTTTATTATCGACATCCCATATAAATTCATTTAGCACAAAATCGAAAATCCATTATTGAAAAAATGGAAGAAGGCTCCGGTATAAGGAATTTTTTGCCGGATGGAATTTCCTGTTCGAGGCGCAGTTAAATCCATTTCCAATCCTCCATTTTGTGAAACAAGTCTAAAATATTGATTTATATGTTCTTGTGATCATTCTGTCTTAAAACGCATTGGGCGTCTTTTTATGTTTTTATACTCAATTATGCAAATGGAATTCCACTTTTCTTTTTGCTGTATGTTTTTGTTCGCTAAAAATCGCCCAAAATGGAAAATTGGAAAGATTCTTTTATAAAGAGAACATCGGATAGGATAGATCGATTGACTTGATTCTTCTTGCTTTATCGATGGAAAGAGTGTAATAGTGTGATAAAATCCTCCTTCGAAGATGGAAAAATCGTGATGAATTTCATCCTGCTCTTCCGTCGCTTCTGAGGGGGATTTGGTATGGTTTTTTAGAAATGATAAATACAGGATCTCCGAGGAAAATCATGTTTCAAAACAGTAAACTTCTAAAATGCATAACCTTCGTTTTTGTTGTTCTTGCCGCCAATTCTGGTCAAGCGTTCGCCTATACGTTTTTATCCATAAAAGACGCTACAGAAAGTCTATGTACTGAGAGCGTCTGTTGTGCGACAAAATGTGACAGCTGCACCCAGACGCTGGAGTTGACTCTCAAGAATCTTTTTCACACCGAGAAATTATTCGGGAAAAAACCGCAGGATCTCGCCTGGTCGCATGACGGCGCCATGCTGGCCTATCGATGGAACGTGTATGACGCAACCGGTTACGATGTCTGGCTTTATGAAGCCGCTACCGGGGAAGCGAGACAATTGACGAGTGTAGAAATGTTCGCTCCATTCGAGGCGGAAGCGCAGAAGATCGCGGAAGCCGATCAGAAGAAAAAAGAAAAGTCGGACGAGAAAAAAGAAGGATCTCAGGATGATAAGCAGGATCAATCCGAAGAGAAAATACCCGATTATTCGGGCGTGGCTTCGTTCGTCTGGTCGGAAGCCAAGACGGAGATGATCGTCTCGTACAAAAACGATTTGTATTGGATTGACGTCAAAGACAATTCAATCCGCCGTTTGACCAAGACGAAGGAAGAAGAACGCGGATTTTTGTTCACCAAGGACGGCGACGGCTACATTTTCTGGCGCGGCGCCGCCATGATTCGGGTTTTGTTCGAGGATTCCTTCATTGAGGAAATCTACCCGAATATTCCGGAAGGACAGCATGCGGATCAATTGATCTTGTCGCCGGATCAACAATGGCTGGCGATTCGGTCTTCCAAGTCCACAAACGGCGATCATTCCACGCGAAAAGTGGGATATATCAGTTATCGAGATCGATTCGCCAAGTGGAGGGAGCACGACCGCCCGCTGGCGGAGGATCCCGATCCGGCGCAGAAAGAGCAATGGATCTATCTTCAGAAAGTAAACGACCGAATTCATAGCGGAACAGAGAACGCCGCCCTCGAAGTTTATCATCATCCCGGCGGCGACAAGAAACTGCAGATAACTACGCCCGATTGGTCGGAGAATAGCAACCAAATCGTGTTTCGCTCCTATGATCCCCAAACGGAAGAGATTTCAATTTACACGGCAAAGATCGATTCCACGGAAAAAGCCAAACAGGTTCATCATGCGCGCAACAGCGGCTACGTCAGGTCGCCGGATCGAATCAGGCCTATTTTTACGCCGGATGGAGAAAAGATCGTCGCGGTTTTTGAAGACAGCGGTTTTCGCCAGCCCTGGATGGTCGATCCGATTTATCAGGGCAAGATTCCCGTAGTGCGCGGTCATTTCGATGCGCTGCCGATCGATTACGATGAAGAAGGAAAAGTGCTCTTCGTTCTGTCCAACAAAGAGCATCCCGTTCGAAAGGATCTTTACGCCGTTCGGTTAGAGACCGGCGAAATGGAGCGCATCACCTTCAAGGATGGAGTATATTCCGATCCGGTCATCGCCGATAATGGGAAGCGATTCGCCGCTTTGTTCACCAATTGGGATCAGCCGGTCGAACTCGTCGTGGGAGAAATTCCCGCCAAAGAGGAAGCGATGCTGACCGATTCGCATTCAAGCGAATTGGCGCAGCTCAATCAACTCAAGCCGCAGCTCTTTTCTTATCAGAACCAGCAGAAGCAGACGGTTCACGGCATGGTTTTTCTCCCTCCCGAACTCCATAAAGAAGATAAGCCGCCCATCATGGTCTATACCTACGGCGGGCCGTTAGGATCGGACAGCATGGTGAAATACGGAGGATTCGGGACGTATAATTACCGCTTCCCGATGTACATGGCCAAACGGCACGGCTATATCGCCGCGGTGATCGATCCGCGCGGCAGTTCGAATTACGGCGCGCTTTTTGAAAACGCCAATTGGGAGCAGCCCGGCAAACCGCAGGTGGAGGATCTGGCGGACGGCGTTCAATATCTGGTCGACGAATACGGCGGCGATCCCAACCGCACGGCGTTGTACGGCTGGAGTTTCGGGGGATTCGTGACGCAGATGGCCTTGTACACCAAGCCGGAAGTCTTTGCGGTCGGCATGGCGGGGGCCGGACCGACGGAGTGGGAGAATTATTACGGCAGTTACACCAGTTCCACAATCAGTGATTCTCAAGAAAATCAGCCGGATCAGCGCAAATACTCTCTGCTGCCTCTCGCTAAAAATCTGAAAGGCCGCCTGATGCTGCTGCACGGCGTCGAAGACACCAATGTGCTTTTCCAGGACACGATCAAAGTTTACCAGGCGCTGGTCAAAGCCGGCAAAGGCCCGCTGGTCGAATTGGTGCTCGATACGACCGGCGGACATCACATGGGCGGGGATATGAAATACACCGATATTTTCTGGTATTTTGAAGATTTTTTACTGCGCCGCCTGGGGAGCGGATACAAAAATCTCGCGCAGGACAAGCCGGCGTCGGCTTCGTCCAGCCGAGACAAGCACGATCCCGCATTCGGCTGTGATGGGAGATTCAATACTTTTTGGAAGGCGAACGAAGAAGATGAAACGCCTTGGCTGCAAGTCGATTTGCAGGAAAGCCGCCTCCTTTTGGGATCCGAGATAACCTGGGAAGCCGATGAGGCGGACATTCAATACAAAATCGAGGGTTCCAAAGACAACGCAGAATGGATCATGCTTGCCGATTGGACGAAGAACCAAGAGACGGATCGCGTTCAACGCCAATATTTCCAATCCGATTCTATCCGATATGTGCGGATTGCGGTCGCCGGTTCGAAGGAAGGAGTCTCGACCGGCATCGTCAATTTCAAGGTTTACGGCCGTTAGCGTTAAACAATGTTGATTTGAAACCATTGTTCATGGTACGATAGACCCATCAATCGATTTTCGATATTAAAAACCGTAGGTGGATTAAATCTATCCGGGAGGATGCCATGAAAAAATCCATTGGAGTCGTTTCATTGCTGTTGGCATTGACTTTAGCGGCGTACGCACAGGATGAGTATGTCGTTGTGAACGATTTTGAATACGAGATAGGCTCGTTTACCAACTGGGCGAGCGATTCGGGATTCACGTTTCCTGAAGAGCCTCGCCACAGTGGTGAGGCGGCCGCCTTTATCAATGTGATTCATGAGGGCGGTTGGACTCCCTCCATTTACACATTCGATACCCCTTTTGACGCGCGAAACGCCGATGAATTTCGAATGTGGGTTTATTCCGATCAGCCGTTCCGTCTTCGCGCCGATCTGGAAGTAGAAATTGTTATGGGCTTTCGAAATTACACGCCCGACGACGTCGGCGCTTGGAAAGAATTTGTTTTTTGGATTTCGGAAGAGCAAAGCAAAATCTGGGAGGATGCATTGGAAGCCGCCGATCAGCTTCGGTTTTGGATCAATCCATCCGCCGAAACGCATGATGGAGTCGATTATCCCAACGGCTTCACCGGCCTGCTCTATATGGACGACATGTCAATTCATATGCGGGAGCCGGTGGAGCGCGAATACAAAACGATTATCGGATTCAACGACGAAGCCGATGCGAATCTGGTCTCTTTGGCGAATGGAACCTATTTTGAGATCATGACGACGGACAATCCCGAACCGACGGAGGGCGATGGATTTCTTCTTTTCGATTACACATCGGGATGGAACGAAAACTTCACGATTAACTTGAAAGATTATCCTGAAATCCTGGAATACGACCGCATCCATCTGGATTTGCTGATCGAGCAGACCGGGGATTGGGCGTCCTGCTCTCTCCTCTTGAGAGCGTCATGGACAGACGCCGATGGAAATGGGCGGGGAACAGGCTGGGCGACTCTCGGCGAATACATTGTCAACCATGCCCGAGGCGAAGAGTGGGAAGAGTTATCCGGTCAATACGGTCCTGTAGACAGCGAAGGATTTACGTTAAACTGGTTACAGGACGAGTTATCCGGCGTGTTCGACGATCCCGACGGAACCATTAGTTTAACCATCATCACTCAGGGGGGCGAATCCTATGATCTGGCGCTGGCTTATCTCGATAACATTCGTCTGTCGCGCCCTGTGGGAACAGGCGTCGGCGAATGGGCGCTGTATTGAGATTCGCCGATCCATCTTGAGCGATGCGAGGAAAATGGAGCAGGGCGAGATGCGGGAATGCATCTCGCCCTCGTTCTTTCTAAATTCTGTATTTCTCGTTATGCGCCGTTAAAAGCCTGTTGGAACAATTCCAAACTTTGGCGGACGCCAAAGTCCGCGTTCGCTTTGCCTTCGAATTCCAGCGAGATGTAGCCGTTGTAATTGGCTTTTTTCAGGATGGCGGCGATGCGCGGATAATCGAGATCGAGAGTATACCATTCGCCGTCTCCATAGTAGGTTTTGGCTTGGACGAAGACCGTTTTGGGTGCGATCATCTCCAATTTCTCGTACGGATTTTCGAGGAAATTGCCGGTGTCCATCAGCACGCCCAACCAGGGAGAGTCGATGACGTCGACGATGCGCAGCAGCCCTTCCGGCGTTCGCGTCAATCCCCAATGGTTTTCCAGCGCCAGAATGACGCCGCATTCCTGCGCTTTGGGGAGGCACTGGGCGATGCTGTCGATGCACCAGTTGAAGGCGTCGTCCAGGTTGTAGCCTTCCAAGGGAGGCTCTTCGCCGCGCCGCTCCATGAGCCCGTCAAAGGATTTGACCGTCCCCCAGCGGCCCGAATTGAGTCGAATGCAGGGGATGCCCATTTCGTAGGCCATTTCGATGCATTTCTTGGTATGCGCAATATTTCTGGCTCGCTCTCCGGGATCGGGATCGACGAAATCCTGATGAATGGAAAGGCAGATCAAGTCGACGCCGTTTATAAACGCATGGCGTTTGATGCTGCGCAGATAAGCGGAATCTTCGCTGTCCATCTGTCGGTGCAGGACATCGACGCCTTCCGCGCCCAAGGCGGCCGCGCGATCAATTACCCCATGAATCGAAACCTTGGGAGGCCGAAAGTGCCAATAGCAATAACTGGCGATGCCGAATTTATATCGTTTTTTGATTTCAACGGCCGCCTGCGTCGTCTTGGGCGCCAGCGCCATCCCGGCTAAACCCGCCGTTGAAGCGATCAAAGAACGTCGGTTCAGTTTCATGATTTATCCTCTCTTTGGATCGAATGATAAACAAGCGAATCCATTTTATCCTTTCCACAAAGAATTGTCGATTCGCCTTTTCTTTTATGCGATCAGAGAGTTTCTTCTTCTGAGTTTTCTTCTGACATTCACCCTCCCATTTGCAGCGTGACCCATGTATCCTAAGAATCGTATAGTAAGAACTGTCACTGTTTCCGCCGCCGGGCGGCATCCAATATTTGAAAGCACAAAGAATCATGACGAACCGATATCGAACAAAGCCTACCGTTCTTTTTTGGATTTTGAGTCTGGGGATCCTTTTCTCTCTCAACGCCGCCGAAACATGGGCCGGAGGAGAGCAGGTTTGGACCGATTTCATCAATGACGGCGACGTCGAGAAGGCGATGCAAGCCTTTGAGGATTCGATCGAGGCCAATGCGCAGGATCATCTCGCCCATGCGGGGCTGGCTATGCTGGCACCCAGCCGGGCCGGCTCGGAGCATCGCGCGCTGAGTGAATGGCTGGCGGCTCTGGAGGCGGGCCGATCGCAGCCGGAGGCGGTGCTTTATCTGTTTCAGGCCTTGGAAAATCTTTCAAATCGAGCCGATTATCAAGAAATGCTGACTCGCGTTGAAGCGATTCTGGCGGATGCCGCCGCGCCCGATCATCTGCGCTCCATGCTGCTCTATAGCCGGACTTTGCTGTTAAACCGCCTTGGGCGCTGGGACGATGCGGCGCAAAACAACGCCGGCTTGGGCCTGGTCAATCGCTTTTGGTATTGCGGTCCATTCGACAACGCGGAGGAAGGCGGCCATAACCGGATTTACGGTCCGGAGGAAGAACTGGATTTACAAGCCGAGTATGAAGGGCGGCGCAAAACCGTTTCCTGGACGCCGCTGCCCCTCGAGCCAGTCAATGGCTATATCGATTTGAAAGCCATAATCGATCCATCCGCCGAGTCGACGACCTATCTTGCCGCCATGCTTCAATCCTCGGTTGATCAGCGAATCAAAATCCATCTCGGCCATGCGGGCGCCTTAAAGGTTTGGCTCAATGGAAAGCTGTTGGCCGACGTCGACCGATATCATGACATTGTTCCCGATCAGGTGAATTTAGACGGCCTGATTCAATCCGGTTCGAATATGTTGCTCTTAAAGGCATCGTCGGGCGAAGAGGGAAAATACGGCGTGTATGTTCGCATCGAGCCGAAAGTGGATGACTCCATTACGATCCCGCGGCCGTCCGAACTGCAAGAAGCGCCTGATTGGAAGGCTTGTACGCCCCAAGCGGGCGAAGATCCCCAAGTAGTCAATTTTGAGCCGCTCTCTCTTCAACTGTTAAAGGCCATCGGCGAGGCGGCGGGCGGTTATCCGCACCGGCCGTTGTTTTACGCGCTGCTGCTGCAGCGCTGGCATGCGGCCGATGAAAACGACGACAGCGCCAACACGCTGATTTCTCAACTGACTGGTCTGTTCCCCGAGAATCCGCTGCTGTGGCGCTTGCGGGGCGAGTCGGAGAAACAGACCAACCGCCAGCGTCTGGGCTATTCGTTCGCGCTGCAGAAAGATCCCGCCGATCAGGCCAGTTTCCTGAATCTATTGGATTATTATCGGAAGTCGCCTTTTGCCGAAAAGGGGCTCGAATTGATCCGCGACTGGAGCGAGAACAATACGTTGCCGGCGTCGGCCCGATTCGAACAAGCCCGCCTCTTGCGGGAGAAGGGCCTCAAGGAAGCCGCCGTCGATCTGTTGCAAAATGTCGATCAAAGCGATTGGGGCTTCCAAGAACGAATGCTTTTTTATTCGCTGCAATCCTCTCGAATGACCGATTCCCAGAAGCGCGAGAACCTGGAAGCGATCATCCGGGATTATCCGTATCAATCGGAAGCGGTTATGGAACTTTTCCCCATTCTTCTGCGGCAAGGCGATCTGGAGGCGGCGGAGCGGCGGCTGGAGCATCTTCAGCGCATCGATCCATTCTCCACAGTTGGTTTTATGGAAATGGCCGGGCATCTGCAGGCGAAGAGAAATTTTGATGAATCTTTGATGTATCTTGAGAAAGTCAAAAAGATTTGCCCCGATCATTTTGAAGCGCATCGCCTGTCCGCGGTCGCCTATCACCAGATGAGCGACGATGAAAAAGCGATTGAAGAGCTCAAAGCCGCCTTGATCACCCGCCCGTCCGATCCCTGGTGTCTGGACTATCTGGAATTTCTTCAACCGGACGAAGACTCTTACGCCGCTCCCTATTTGATCGATTGGAAAACCATCGAAACGCCGGCCGATCTCGATCTATCCAAAGCCAACTATCAGGTGCTGCTCGATCAGCGCATCGTGAAGGTCCATCCCAACGGCAACTCCAGCGAAACGATTCGCCAGGCGGTTAAGATTCTGACCGAATCAGGCGTGCGGTATCAGCAAGTTCGCGGCGTTTATTACGAATCGGGTAATGAGGAAGTGCGCATCAAGCGCGCTCGCGTTTGGAAGCCGGACGGAACTTTCTTCGACGCGCCGGCGCCGGTGCATCGCAGCGCGTCGAGCCAATCCAACGCCGCGGAGAGACTGTATGAAGATTACCGGGTCGCCATACTCCAGTTTCAAGGGTTGGAAAAAGGATCGGTGCTCGAATTGGAGTATGAGAAAAAAGACCGCGGTGAAAATCTTTACGCCGAGTATTTCGGCGATCTGGTCTATATCGGCGACCGGTTTTACGAGCCGACGGTGCGCTCCGATTATGTGCTGATCACGCCGAAATCGCGCGAGTTTTATTATAAATACATACCGCCTCATTATCCCGAATCGGTCGCGGCGCCGCCTTTGGAAACTATGTCTGAACCCCAAATCGACGAATCCGGCGCCGATCGCGTCTGGCATTGGACTTTTGTGAATCTTCCCCGGCTGCCCCGGGAGCCGCTGATGCCGGCCGCCCCGGAAATCCTTCCCTATCTGAAAGCATCCACCTTCCAAAGCTGGAAAAACATGACGGAATGGTATTGGAACTTGTCCCGCGATCAATTGATTCCAGGTTCAACCGTTCATGATCGATTGGAGAAAGTGCTGGCCGAATATCGGATGAAGTATGAGATTCCTCCCGGGGAAGAGTTGAGCGATTGGGATAAAGTGAGAGCCGTCAACTCGTTTGTGAACACCGATGTTCGCTATCTGGGTCTTGAGTTCGGCATCCACGGTTATAAGCCGCATAAAGTCGACGAGATCTGCAGCGCTCAATACGGCGACTGCAAAGACAAAGCGGCGCTGGCCGTCGCCATGTTGAAGGAACTGGGCGTCGAAGCGAATATGGTTATTCTTCGCACGACGGATCAGGGAGAGATCGACTACGAACTGCCCATGCTGGGGATCTTCAACCATGCGATTTATTATGTTCCCGACATCGATGGAAACGAGTACTGGATCGATGGAACGGCGACCTTCTTCGATTCCTCCGAATTGCCTCCCGGCGACGCCGGCGCCAACTCGCTGATCGTCAAACCGGGCGGTGATTATGAATTCAAGCGAATCCCCTATTCCAAACCTGAAGAGAACGGCGCCCTGTTCACCACCAATCTTCAGTTGGACGATCAGGGGGCGGCGTCGGGATATCGGGCGGCGGAATTTCGAGGATTGTACAATCCCGTGGTGCGCCGCACGTATGAAAATCCGGTTAAAGCCAAGGAGATTGTCGACCGGATGCTGGCCGGCGCTTTTCCCGGCGCTCAATCTTCCGACATCGAATTGTCGGACTTGGAGGATTATTCCACCTCGGAGCGCCTGGCTTATAACATGACCATTCCTCAATACGGCGTAAAACAAAACGGGCGCTGGACGCTGCCCTCTGCGCTGTTTAAAGAAGAGATGTCGCAGCGCTTCGCCATGCTGTCGCAGCGGGAGTACGATCTAGTGCTCAATTATCCCTGGACGCGAACCAATATCTTCACCATTGAACTGCCTCAAAAGCCTCAGAATCTCGAGTTGCCCGAAGATCAGAATTTCGAGAGTGAATTCGGCGTATACCGCCGGCAGTTCGAGGTGAAAGAGAACGCCATTCTAATCAAAGAAGAGATCGCGTTTTATCCGGTGCGCGTTTCCAAAGAAAACTATGCGGAGTTTCGCGAATTCTGCCGGCTGGTCGATCGCTACCAGGATGAAAAAATTTCCTTCTCGGAATAAGGATGTTTACACTATGAAAACGAAACGCTTGTCGACATACATCATCGTCATTTTGTGCGTTGGTTCTGGCATGATTCCCATCGCCGCCGGATCGCCGGAAACCGCTTGGGATGCGCTTTTGAATAACGACTACGAATCGGCGCATGCGGAATTCGGCGCCATGGTTGAATCGGCGTCTTCGGAGCAGGCGCTGCAAGGCCTATTATTGACAGCCTGGATGCGCGCCGATTCGCCGGAAATGGCAAAGATTCTCTCCCGATTGGCCTCCGATTATCCTGACAGCCCCTATCTCGCCGCCTATTTATCGATGTGGGGCGGAGCGGAATTTCACGGCTGGAAGACGCGCGATCGCGTTCAGGCTCTTGAACAAGGGTTGAAGAAGACTTCCTCCCAACTTCACCGCCGGCAACTGGCATATGAACTGACCGAAACGCTCGACATGCTGCTGGACGACAACTCGGCGAAGGCGGCGCGAGAGGCCGGGCTGCTGCTTGACCATTGGGCGGTCATCGGCCCCTTCGGACGCTTCGGCGCCGCGGATTTCATGAGGCCGTTCGGGCCGGAGACCGGATTTCGTTCGTCTTATGCGGGTTGGGAGCGGGAAATTCAATTTCAAAGAGTCGAAAATCCTGACCAGACCGGTTTGGTGGAACTGACCGCCTTGATTCAACCCGACGCCGGCGTCGCTTACGCCGTGAATGCCGTCGAATCTCAAGACGCCGGCGATGCGTGGCTCACGGTGTATTCTCCCGCAGCGTTCCAGGTTTGGTGGAACGGGGCGCCGGTCGCTGAAAAAGCCCATTATTTTCTCCATACGGCTAAATCGCACACTGTTTCCGTTCCGGTCAAAGCCGGCAGGAATCTGCTGGTCATCAAATCGCAGAAGACCAATAATTCATGGTGGGTGCGCGCCTCCTTGCAGGCTAAAGAAAACAGTTCATTGGATGTTCAATCCGTTCCTTTCAATGCAAGCGACTTTTCCGATGTTTTCTTGACGCCTTTCGAGATCGAGCGGCCGCGAATGGAAGAGAGCGCTACAGAAAATTCTCCCTATCCGTTCGAACTTCCCGAATGCGCATCGTTGAGCGACTCGCTGGTTCAAAAGATTCTAATGGCGGTCTGGCATCTGGATCGAGGCGAGTATGAGGCGGCCAGGCGGCCGCTCCTCGAGGCGTCTCAGTTGGCGCCAAATTTCGCGCTGCCTTATTCTCTCTACGGCGATATTTCCATCCGCTTAGCGGAAGAGCGCGCAGGATCCAAGCCTCGCTTTCATCAAGAAGCGGAGCTCGCGCTACGCAAAGCACTGGAATTGGATCCTCATTGCACCTCCGCGCTGGTTGGATTGATTACCTATTTCCTCGATCGGGATCAGACCGATCAGGCGTTGGAGTGCATCGATCAGCATTTGGAAGACAATCCGGATGTTTTCGAGGAAAACCGCTCGAATATGCTGCTTTACTCGTACGGCATTTTGTATTCGAAAAAGAATTTCGATTCCGATGCCGCTTCGCATCTGCAAAAAACATTAAACGGATGGCTCCCTTCGTACGAAGTATATCGGCTTCTTTTCGATCACTATGTGAGGTACAAAGAAATAGATCGAGCATCCAAAATTCTTGAACAAGCGTTGATTGATTTCCCCGCGTACCCGCCGTTCTTAGAGCGCGCCAATCAGTTGGAAAGCGATGACGGCGTTGTTCAACAAACGCTCTCGCTTCTTCGGAAAGCGATCCGGATGCATCCCAACAGCTTTCAATATTCGTTCCTGCTCGGCGAAACGCTGGAAAAAATGAATCGACTCGTGGAAGCGAGCGATTGGTACGATGAACTCTTGTCGCGCTACCCCCAACATCCTCGCCTGCTGGAGCGAAAAGCGGCGTTGGAGTATCTGTTATCCGATCAAGAGGGAGCTTTAGCCGCCTATCAAAAAGCGTTCGACGTCGCGCCGCAGCACATGAGGCCGTTCCGGGCTCTTCGCGATGCGGGCGGGAAAGAAGACTTTCCCTATAAACAATATGACGTCCAGTTGGACGACATCGATATCGGCGAAGCCGATCGCTGGAATGAATCGCGCGCATCGGGCATTTACCTTCTCGACATTATGGTGCTGGAGATTCACGAAAACGGATCCTACGATCAATATATTCATCAGGCCATCAAAGTCATGAATCAGGAAGGCATGCGAAAATGGGCCGAGATTGTCATCCCCAGCGGCGGAAATGTGGAAATCCTGTCCGCTCGCACGATCGCTCCGGATGGAACGGAGTGGGACGTTTCCAACGTTCAGCAACTAAGCGGCCAGCAGTCTCTCTCCATGTACGGCATTGAACCGGGCGTCATCCTTGAATATTCGTACTTGGAGCGTTCGGGGCGCATCGAACCCGGCGTCAATTTCGCGGGCGGCGGTTATTTCTTCGGATCCGACGACGATCCCATGCTGATTTCCAAACTCACGATCGTCAAACCGGAAAGCATTCCCATTCATTTCTCCCAAAATCCTTATGATTTCGAAGGCGATATAATCCGTGAAGATGGAAACATCATCTATACGTGGGAAAAACGCATGTGCGAAGGCCTGAAGCCGGAGCGTTTTGCGCCTTCCTTAAGTCAGCGAGTTCCGTCGCTGCAATGGAGCACCTGTCCCGATTGGCTTCCCTTCGTAGAGCGCGAGCGGCAGTCGGTTTGGGGCTACGAAGAATCGTCGCCCGTCATCGATCAACGCGTCGAGGAATTTCGCTCCGCTTCCAATTCAACACTCGAATACATCCAAAATGTGTATGACTATGTTCAAACCGGCATCGAAGAAACTTCGGGAGGATTCACGACGGCGGACACGGCTATTTTGGGCGTCGGCGGGAAATACCAGAAATTGCGCTTGGCGCGGCAGCTTCTTCGAAAAGGAGGAGTGAACGTCAGGCTTGCGCTGGCCGTCGATCATGAACAGGACAGCGGTTACCGCCCCATGCCGGTGCTTTCCTATCCAGGCTCGATTGTGCTTGTGATCCCCCGGCAGGAAGGCGTGGACGAGCGGATTTTCCTTGATTTCAGCAGCCGCTTCGCTTCGCTGGGCAGCCTCGATCCCGGCCTCCGAAAACTGGCCGCGTTGATATACGACGCCGATGCGCCCTTTTTTGAGCCCTTGGATCCAACCTTGTGGGAGAAAGGGTTGATCGACCGCCGCTTCCAATTAACCGTTCTGGAAGACCAATCCGCCCGCATTGAAGGACAATACGTCTATGACAACATCTACGACCGCCAGATCCGCGAAGCGCTGACCAATCCCGAAGTGAAGCAGCGCTTGATCGACTCTCAATTGACCGGCGAACTGCGCGGCATTCAAGTCGAGCAATCCGAGATTGTGGATCTGGATGACGTCTCGGTTCCTCCCCGCCTGGTTTTTGAGGGCGTGATGCCCGACATCGCCAAAACGGGAGACAGCCGGATGTTTAAAATTTCTCCCGTCCAGATTCGTACGAATGCGTCCGCATTCATTGGAGAGCCGACGCGCCAGTTCCGCATGGAATTCAAATCCAGCCCCGCGTGGGAGCCGCTCGATCTTCGCTATGATCTATCCTATTTTCTGGATCAAGGCGCATCGATTCTTCTGCCGGATGACGTCTTTTTGATAACGGAGTTTGGATTTTACTCGCTGTTTTACGAATGGGATGGAAGCGAACTGATCGTCCGGCGCTCCTTCCTGATGCCAAGTCAGGACATCGAGCCGGAAGCCTATGATCGGTTCGTCGATTTTTGCCGGACGATCGACCAGTCGGAGGATCGAGACATCGTTATCCAGACTCGGCTGGCGGAGTAATCTAAGCAAATTCGATTTTCTGATTTTTACTCTTGCATTTTATTTTGGCTTTTGATAGATGTAATTTGGAGTAAAAATCTATGGGAAGGACGGAATCGCATGAAACGGCAATCCGCCTTTACCTTAATCGAGTTATTGATCGTCGTCGCGATTATCGGAGTCTTGGCCGCCATCGCCGTACCCAATTTACAGCGAGCGCGGCTGCAGTCTCTTTTGACGCGGATGATTACCGATATGCGCACGCTCGACCAGCAAATCAGCATTTATCAGCTCGATCATGGACGTCCTCCCATTTCGGACTATATCAATGGGAAAAACAGTCTGACGGCTTTATCGACGCCTGTTCCCTATATTTCAACCATCCCGTACGATCCCCACAGATTGAATCAAGACATCGCCGAGACGAACGGCGTTTTCTACAATTATTGGTACAACGAAGAAGATCCCTCGAAACGCTACAACACCGGCGGTTCTCAATGGAGCACGCAAGGCTGGCATATCTATCTCTTATCGGTGGGGATGGATCATGACATCGATTGGGTTACGTATCATCCCAGCAACGGTTTGGCGTCGAACGGCGATATTCGATATTTCTCTCCCAAGCGGCTCTCAGATTGGCAGGATTCTTTGTAGCCGGAATCCACAGGATGATTTCCATTACTACTTCCGACGCTTGGCATCGTGGGCGGCGATTTTTTTTGTTTTCCGCATGATTTGACGAATCAAACGCTTTTCTTTTCGACCCAGCCGGCGGACGTCCAGGTAGAGTTTCAGCCAGCGAATGCGATCTTTGGTTGTAACAAAGGGGAACGGCGTCGAAAAATTCAAGGCGGCCAGATCCTTGACGATCCACCGATGGAGAAGCCAGCGCGGACGAATCACCCGCTGCAAATCGATCAAATGAAGCGAGTCGCCGCTCGCCGCGCCGGGATCGAAGAAGATGTGGCATAAATATAAATCGCGATGGATCAAGCGCAAGCGATGCATTCGGCCTATCAAATCCGCCAGAGGTTGAATCAAAGAACGAATGGCCTGACGGTTCTGGGGATTCCAGCGCTTCATCCACGATTCCAGCGATTCGCCCGGGACGGCCAGCATGACGACGGCGCTGCGGATTTCTTTTTCGTCCTCGAATTCATGGCCGAACGCGACGGGAACGGAGGCGGGGACGCCGCCGTCATGGAATTCGCGGAGCCGGTTCCATTCCACCTCGGCCACGCTTCTCGCCTGCGCGGCGTTGCCTACATGGCGGGATAGAGAGCGCGGCGGGTGAGAAAATCGCTTGAGATAAAAGGTGTAGGAGCGGCCGCTTTCATCCGCCAGCGACAGCCGGATGCGCTCCCGCCAGCCGCCCAATCCCGGTTTGGAGAGAATTTCGCCGATCTGCGGCTGAAATAGCCCGTCGAGCGAATCCAAGCAATGCCGCCGAAACAGCGGGATGAACTTCTGCTGAATGTGGATGTCATTGCATGGAACGATAGGGCCCCATGACTCCGGTCGCTGACTCAAAATGGGTTTCTCCTCAGGATGGTAAGTGTGCTTATATCATAAAAAGGGTGGAAGATTTTGGAAGATTCATTATCGAGAGGGCGCCATCCTGATGGTTGATTGTTGGTTATATTGGCTTTTGAAAGAGTCTATTCGTATGAATTTCCTTATACCCAAGACATGAAAGATGGCTGCGCACTTTTTCGAGATTAGGACTGATGTGCATAAATTCTCTTTTATGGTCGGAAACATCAGTGATCAACAATCCCCCAGGAGCAAGGATATGGTTGAATGCGTCTAGATACGTTATTGGTTCGTATAGATGCTCCAGAACGTCTGTAGCGATGCAGGCGTCACAGAACGGTAAATCAGGAATGGGCTTCGATTGAGTACAATCGAGGAAGGATATAGGAACACTAAGTTTTTCTCCCACCCAAAGCAAAAAGGATTTGCGCATCGTAGGAATGTCGGTTAAAACCAATCTGGCATCACATTTTTCTTCCCGTAGACGAGTCGCAAGAATCCTCGAATACTGAGCCAAACCGCATCCAAAATCCAAGATGACGGCTTCATCTCTTTTTTTGAGAATTTGAAGGACTTCATGGTTTTGGTCTAATTCAGGATCTTTATAGGAAAGCATTCGTAAGAATTGAAGATGAGCATGGAATTGGTAGCAGTCAAAAATCTCTTTTTCATTATCATCCACAAAGACTTGGTATAATTTATACGACGTAACGCAGAAACGGCGATACTCGGCGCCGGCGTATCCATTACGCATCGAATTCCATGACTCCATGAATCTTCTGTGGCTTTCATCCAGAGATATATTCAATCTCTCCGCATTCCATTCGCAGAACAATTTCTGAGTCACAGTTAAATTAAACACCGATTTCCACAGCGTTTTTAACCGTCAAAAGTTATGGAGTCCAAACGATCCTCAGCGGCTTGCCATCAAGCCA
>JAFGTC010000041.1 GCA_016934335.1 Candidatus Omnitrophota bacterium
AAGCGGACCAGTTGGTTACGTCCAGGTTGAATTCCCAAACTTGCTGCCCGCTCACTTCGATCAGTTGTTTGCTTTCCAGAATTAAATTGGGCGAGGGCAGATCTTGATAGCATTCAGCCGGAGTGGGCGTAACGGTCGGTTCAGGCCCCTCAACGAACGACTCGGCCATGGCGAAGCGGATTTCACGGCTCGTGGTTCCAAGGTTTAAGATGCCGTCGCCGTCCAAATCCTCGATATAGACGAAGACTTCCTCCAATCCATCCGCATCGTTGCTTTGGTTGCGGTCGTGCAGGTATTTGATATAGGGTCTTCCGAAGATGCGCCCGCACTCAAAGACGCGCACGGCGTGCCCGCCGGTTGCATTGCCTTCGGCGTTATCGTAACTGAAGACCAGTTCGACGTCTTCGCCGTCCCGAATTTGTTCGCGAATCCATTCGTAGGTAACGGCGTCGCCCTGATCGAGCATCGTGCTGCCGTGCGACGAATGATCTCCATCCAACATCTCATTGGGTATTTCTCCCCAACCTTCTCCTTGATATTTATGAATCAGCGAATCGCTGAGGTCATGATCGGCCAGATATTGGAATTTTCCATCGACCATGGGCGTGAACCAGGTTCCATAACCGAACCGGCGCGAACTCACGGAGCGATCGGCGTACGCGTCCAACTGCCCCACTAAGGTATTGTCGCCTTTCAGACCCATTTGATGATCATGGGGGACATTGAGACCGAACACATCTTCTAAATATTGCAAACTATTGGCGATTGACATGGGGAAGCATTGGTTGTGAGCGCACTCTACATTCACGGTGTGTTCTTGGGTGAATTTCTCAGAGAGGAGCGTGAAATCGAATGCGGGTTTGACATAAATGGCGGGGGCGGCGCTGATGGCCGGCGCGTCGAGTTCGCTAACGCCTTGTGCGTCCCATACAATGGATGATTCGCGGGCTTCGAACGCCGCGAATTCAATGGGTTCGCCCGATTCTATGGGCGACTCGTCGGCGGGTACGGGCGAGAATTCGATGTAGAGATCCAAGACTTTTACGGCTTCGTTCGGTGCGCCATCCTCCAGGCCGAGGTTGAAATAGGTGACGATGGTTTGATTGTCTTTGATCGCGGTCAAATCGAGGGGCAGATTCACAACCACCCAGCCCTGCTCGCTGTAAACGTTAATGTATCCCTCGTTGGGGCCTACGCGCTCCTGCAGTTGAGCGGGATCGATTTCCAAGCGCCCCCAGTTTGAATTCTCCAGGGGATTCTTTTCAAAGCCGAAATGGATTTGAGTAAAATCGACGCCCCAATACGGTAAAACTTGAATGGGTTTGAATTTCATCGATTCGGCCATCGCGAATCGAATTTCCCGGGAGCTGGCGCCGAGATTCAACAGGCCGTCGCCGTCGAGATCTTCCACATAGACCTGGACGGTTTCCAAACCGGCGCTGTCATTATTTTGGTTGCTGTCATGCAGGTACTTGATGTATGGTTTTCCGAGAATCCGACCGCATTCGAAAACGCGGACGGCGTGCCCGCCGGTTGCATTTCCGGCGGCGTCATCGTAACTGAAGACCAGTTCGACGTCCTCTCCATCCTGAATCTGCTGGCAAATCCAATCGAAGGCGACGGCTGCGCCTTCATCCTTGAGCGTGCTGCCATACGCCGTATGATCTCCGGCAGGCAGCGCCTGCGTCGGCGCCGATCCCCACCCCCGGCCTTGGTACTTATGGATAAGCGAATTGCGCAGGCCGTTATCCGCCAGGTATTTGAATTTCCCATCGATCATGGGAGTAAACCAGGTTCCCGAACCGTTGCGTCGATCCGTAACCGATCGGTTCGCGTAGGTATCCAATTGGCCCACCAGCGAGTTGTCGCCTTTCAATCCCATGACATGGTTGTGCGGAACCGCCAGGCCGAATTCGTTCTCCAGATACTGGAGGCTGTTGGCGATCGACATGGGGAAGCATTGATTGTAGGCGCATTCTACATTGGCGGATTGCGGCTGGGTGTGCGATTCAAACAAATATTCCCAGACGAAATCCGGAATCCGGGCGATCAACGGCGGGATGTCCAGGATGGAAACATATAAATCGCCCACTCCCTGAGCGTTCCAAATCCACTTTCCTTCCAAGGGGAAGAGAACCGGTTCTCCGGAGA
This sequence comes from Candidatus Omnitrophota bacterium, assembly GCA_016934335.1. Lineage (GTDB taxonomy): Bacteria > Hinthialibacterota > Hinthialibacteria > Hinthialibacterales > Hinthialibacteraceae > JAFGTC01. The sequence goes on from JAFGTC010000041.1 coordinate 2,152, forward strand.
GCAGTTCCTGGAGCGGCTGCTCCGTATAAATGACATAGGCAGGAAATTCAGTCAGGAGCACTGATTTTTCGCGCAGATAGGCGTCGCGCTCTTCTTTATTGATGTCCGCTAATTCATTGGGATCAACCAATCCAAGATTGAGATATGTCGATATGAGTCCTCCATTCAATGATTGTTGGGTTATCGGCATATTGATGACATGCCAGCCTAGTTCGGAGTAGACGTTCAGGAATCCCTGGCGAATTTTCGTCCTCTCAAAGAGGCGCAGCGGATCGACTTCCATGCGCCCCCAGCTGGAATTTTCCCATTGGGCGTTTTCATATTGGAAATCGACTTGATAAAAACGGATGCCGTCATCGGGGCCCAAGCCTTCGCCGCCTTCCTTCGGCGTATAGGTCGGCGTGGGTAAGTCTTCCACTTTGCATGTCCAACAGATTTCGAGGATGCATATTTCCGAGCCGACGATTTCGATGGTGCGAATGCCCGTTGCGCTGGTTAAGGTCAATGTTTGAACGCCGGGATCGCTCGAAGCGACGGCGGTGGAGACCAAGTTATTGACGTCGTCATAAGCGTACAGTTCGCACAGAGCGGTATGTCTCAAAATCACTTTAACCATCTGAGGCGCCATTCCCTCGCAGAGATCGCTGGATAAATAGATCTCTGCCAGTTGGGTTCCATGCGATTCCGACCAGGGAACGAAGGCGTTCAATACGCCGTCCAATACGCCGTCCTCGGAACAATATTCGACGCTCAAATCCACCGGAGTACCATCGGGAAGAGACGATTGTTTTATATTGACAGGGCCCATCTCGATCAAAGACAGCCCGTACGTTTCCGCCGCATAAAAGTCGCCCGCGCTCACGCAGCCGCTTTCGCCCGTGGGGATGATCGGAGTGGGCGTAGGCTCCTCTTCGATCTTGCATGTCCAGCAGATTTCGAGAATGCAGATTTCCGCGCCGACGATTTTGATGGTGCGAATGCCCGAAGCGCTGGTTAAGGTCAATGTCTGAAGAACGCCGAAATCGTCCGAAGCGATGGCTGTGTCGACCAAGTTTCCGGCATCGTCATAAGCGCGCAGTTCACACTGGTATCCATGCATCAAAATCACTTCAACCAACTGAGGCGCCATTCCGCCGCAGAGATTATCGGACATCACGATTGTCGCCAATTGGCTTGCGTTGGCTTCCGTCCAGGGCACGCTGACGTCCAAGAGCCCGTCGCCGGAGCAATCGACGACGTTTAAACTTACAGGATCGCCTGAAGCGCCGGCGGCGTCGGATGGAAGGTAAGACTGATAGATCATGACGGCGCCCAGGTTAATGGAAGCTAATCCATAGTCTTCCGTCGTAAAGACGTCGCCCGCGCTCACGCAGTTGCTTTCGCCAGTGGGGATGAACGGGGTGGGCGTGTATGTGTTTGTCGGAGTCGGCGTATTCGTCGGCCTTATGTCAATGCTCTCCGGATAGAGATCGACGCCGTCTAATCCGTATTCGTCGGTGCGATATCCGGTCAATTGCGAATTGGTCAGAACCAACGCATTTTGATTCGACGAAAAGCTTAATCGATGAACCAGCAAATCGCCGTCCTGAAACTCGAGCGGATCGGCGTTGTCGTCGAATTCCGTCGAGAAATAGACCCAGTCAAGATAACTATAGGCTGTATCTTCCGGCAGACATGTTCCCGCGGCGTCCAATCCCATGTTTGTTTTGGCGCTGAATCCGGAGAGAATGCTTGGGACGGAGCTGGGGACGCCGTCGACGCCGGAGCGCTCTACGCTGGCTTCAATGAGCGAGGAGGATATATGAAGCCGGATCAAATCGTCTGCGCTGACTTGGGTTCCGGCGGGCAGCAGGCTTCCCGTACCGGCGATGTATTCCTCATTGTCTTCTTCAAACGAAAAATAGATATTGATCGATATGCCGTCAAAGAGATCCAAAAGCTCCCTGAGATCTCCGACGACGCGATTTTCCATGATATCGAAGGGTTTCAAAAATCCTTCCACTTCGACGGCGTCTACGCCGAGCGATTCGATGACTTGACCTGTTACATCCATCAATGCAAGAGGACTGAATAGCGCCGTCGACATAATGACCCCGCCGTTGGTGAAGAGCAAATCGCTGTCCGACAGGATCAGTCCATTCACAGGATGATTGGGATGGGTGATGGCGATCGGCCTTTCAATCGTGAAGATGATTTTATGCCAGGCGCGTGAATCGTCGCTCATCGCTTCCGGGTTCAGTTCGATGATATCGAAGCCGTCCAATCCCGCATCCAGTTTCAGGGCTTCTTCCGGCGTGGCGACGAATTTTTTCAACAAAGCCTGGCTGTTTCCGCCGGGAAGAACAGAGGCCGGTAAGCCGGGATTGTGCACTAAGATATCTCCGTGCGATCCTCCGCTTGGAAGCACATAAGGCTCTTCAATCGAAAAATACACCGGGCATTCTTTCGGATGTTCGGGCGGGTCAATGACTGTAGGTTTAGGTGTCGGACGCTCTTCCGTCGCCGTTGGAGTGGGAGTCGGAGTGGGAGTCGGACGTGTCAATATGGGCGTCGGAGTGAACGTGGGACGAGTCACTATGGGCGTCGGCGTTTTTAATTCGTCGGTCACCGATTCCGACATGGCGAATCGGATTTCCCGGTTCCAGGCGCCCAAATTCAGCAGGCCGTCTCCATCCAGATCCTCCAGGAAAACTTGGACAGTCTCCAAGCCGGCGCTGTCATTGCTCTGGTTGCGATCGTGTAAATATTTGATGTAAGGCTTTCCATCGACCATGCCGCATTCAAAAACGCGCACCGCATGCCCGCCGGTCGGATTTCCTTCCGAATCGTCGTAACTGAATACGAGTTCGACATCTTCGCCCGCTCGGATTTCACTGCAGATCCACTCCCAGGTCACCCTGTCCCCCTGATCCTGCAAGGTGCTTCCATACGCGGAAAAATCGCCGGGGGGAATGGCTTGGTTTGGGGTGCTGCCCCATCCCCGGCCCTGGGATTTATGTACTAATTTATCCGTTAAGCCGTTTTTGGCTAAATATTCGAATTTGCCGTTCACCATGGGGGTGAACCAGGTTCCCGATCCGCTTCGCCGCGAACTGGCCGAACGGCCGGCGTAGGAATCCAACTGCCCGACCAGCGAGTCGTCTCCCCGCAGCCCCATGACGTGATCGTGAGGGACGTTGATTCCGAAGACGTTTTCCAAATACTGGAGGCTGTTGGCGATGGACATGGGAAAGCATTGATTCCAAGCCGTCTCCACATTGACCGAACTATCCTGCGTGTATTTCGTGTTGATCGGCTCCAACTCGATGACTAAGCGCGATAGGACGAAAGGCGGGATTTGAATCACGGAAGTCGTTAATTCGCTGACGCCTTCCGCATTCCAAATGACCTGCTCGGCAAGAGGAAATGGAGTCAACTCGCCTTGCATGATTTCTTGAAGAGGCTTCTCCGAAGCCAACACCGAGATAAAGATTTCTTTGATCGGTTCGGCGGAGATTTCCCGCAGAAATTTCTCCGCCTCCGACGGGGGAAGTTCGATCAAGAGATAGGGATCGATCAGCCCCAGGTTAAAATAGGTTGCGAAAATCCCTTGGCTTTTGCTTCTATCGGCATCTTCGATGCTGAATGGCGCATTTACGACATGCCAGCCTAATTCGCCGAAGACATTGATATAGCCGGTTTTGAGTCCGGTTGATTCAGCCAAAACTATAGGATTGATTTCCAGCCGCCCCCAGCTTGAGTTATTCCAGGGCGCTTTTTCATAGGTGAAGTTGACCTGACTGAATTGAATCCCTTGTTCGGGCTTCAGCCAAACGCCTATCTCTTGCGCGTGAGAGGATGAAAGCGCCGTCAGCAGCAAGAAGCTGCAAATCCATCCGTATTGAGTACAGAGAATTCGTCGGAGAGTGAACATAGCATACTCCCTTTCTATTTACAAACTTGTAATGTTGCGTGCGACAAGCTTTCCTATCAAAGCAATGCAAAATTCAAAGGACATGTAAGACATCCCAATTAAAGGCTTCTTCCAAGATGGAAAGACAATCAGACTTCGAGCTCATAGAAAATCGCATGCCCGATATGGAGGTTCATTGAAGAGGATGGGGCAGATTGTTTCATCTACTGTATCATAATCAGAGATTAATTTGAAGTTAATTTTTATATAAAATGGTATAATTTTTTATCTATGGCCAAAAAAGGATATCGACTTTAAGACGGAATAGAATTCTGTATTATCGACTTATAGGGATGTTAAAAATCATCCGCGTTTTCAGAGCGGATTTTCGAAGGAGTCCATTCCATGAAACGACGAGAATTTTTGCATAAATCGAAAAGCCTGGCGGCCGGGATCACATTGCCGTTTATTGTTCCCTCTCACGTATTTGCGTCGAATGAACGCCCCGGCGCCAACGATCGAATCGTCATCGGCTTCGTGGGCATGGGCGGACGCGCCCGGTGGATACTGAAGTATGACGATCTCTCGCCCGCCCAGATTGTCGCAGCCGCCGACTGCTTTTTCCCCCGCTTCCAAGAGGTCGTCCGCGAGAAGCCGGAAGCGGAAAAATGGAACAAGTACAACAACTATCAGGAGATGTTCGATAAAGAGAAGCTGGACGCCGTCTTTGTCGAAACGACCACCCATGCGCGCGTATTGACCTGCATTCATGCGCTGCAGGCGGGATTCGACGTCTATGGAGAAAAACCGCTTACCTTGACGATCGCCGAAGGGCGCACGCTCGTCAATGCGGTTCGCAAATACAAGCGCGTTCTTCAAACCGGCACGCAGCAGCGCTCCATGCCGATCAACCGCTACGCCAGCCAACTGGTCGCCGGCGGAGCGATTGGAAAGATCAAGACGGTACGAATCTGCAATTTTGAAGGGCCGATGGTGTGGACGCCTCAACCGGCGCAGCCGATGCCGGAAGGCTTGAATTGGGATCAATGGTGCAATCAAACCGAACTGCGCCCCTATCATAAGGATCTGCACTTCGGCTGGAGCCGGTGGAAGGATTACGACGGCGGAGGCCAATCCTGGGGCGTCACCGGCTGGGGAACTCATTCCTTGGATCAGGCTCAATGCGGCTTGGGAACCGATGAAACCGGCCCCGTCGAGATTTGGCCGGAAGAGGAGGGCGAGAACGCCAAGATCACGATGCGCTACGCCAATGGAACGTTGATGAAACTCGAAGGCGAGCGGAGACAGCACGAGGATTTAGGCGCCATCTTTATCGGTGAGAAGGGTACCATCGAGATTCTGCGCGGAGATTTCACGGCCGAACCGAAAGAACTGATGGATGAATTGAAGAAGGACGCCCCCGAACCCACTCCCGAAGGACCGCATGAAAACGATCCTCATTTTCGCAACTTTTTTGAATGCATGCGAACGCGCAAGCGCCCCAACGCCGATGTGGAAATCGGGCATCGATCCACGGCCGTCTGCCATCTGGTCAATATCTGCCGCGATCTCGGCCGTAAATTGAAGTGGGATCCCGAGAAAGAGCAATTCATCGGCGACGAGCAGGCCAATCAAATGATTTCCCGCCCAAGACGGAAGGGGTACGAATTGCCGGAAATCTAAAGAAGGCTGCCTTTAGCATTTTGGATCCGGATTCTTTTTTGATGGATTCCGAAGAGAACGAAGCGCGGCGAAGCAAGACATGAAGAACTTGCTTCGCCGGCTTTATAGAAGGCTTGATGGAAGGAATTCTGCATGGACGGCCGTCATTTCAGAATTTCAAAGAGTCTATCGGCGGAGAGGCGCCCCGAGATCTCATTTCATCGATCGGGTTTGAATGACGATCTCGCGAAATTTATCATCCAACTGCTGCACGATGATCACGTCCCCCTTTTCAAATAACAGGACCGGCTGATTGGTATAGACGAGATAGTGATCTTTGGGGATCAGGAATTCGAATTTATGGCTGGTTTCGTATCGGAAGCAGTAGCGGCCGTTGGCGTCGCAGTAAAGCATCGATTCGGGCATATTGACTTTCACGGCGATCTGCAGGGTTTTGCTTTTGCCCGGCGGGATGGGATCCGCATAGGTGATTTTCACCTGCGGCAGTCCAGTTTCTTTATCCCGTTGAATGACGTATTCCAATTCGCGTTTCGCCGCGATGTCAAAGACCGACTCGACTTCGAAATTACCCGCCGTCGCGTCATGAATAAATCCTCCCGTTGGAAAGATGAATATTTTATTCCCCGCTTTATTGTCATCGATTTCGTATGTGATGCGAACCGACCGCAATTGGGCGTCGAGCGCTTCATAACGCATGTCGCTCCAAGAGGGGCTCAGCACGAAAAGAGTCAATATGGCGAAAAAGAGAGAACGGCGCATTTTCAAACCTCCGTAATTGTCTACCCATCGATTTTCTTGCATAATACAACTTATCATATAACGAGTTGTCGATCCGTATGTTATTGTAATCGATCGCATCCCGGCTAAAAAGATTATAATCTAACTTGATTATGAGGCCGAGAATCGATAGGCAACTGACACTTTATTTTTAGTACGAGGAGAATGCATGTTATGACACATCTGGCTATGCGAGGGGGCGCCCCGGTGCGCACAAAGCCGTTTCCTAAATGGCCCGTCTATGATGAGAGAGATAAGCAGGCCCTTATCCGCGAGTTGGAAAATCAGGAATGGGGGATCGGTTCGCCTTCCATCGACGCGTTCGAGCGCAAATTTGCGCAATTCTGCGGCGCCAATCATGCAGTCGCCTGCACGAACGGCACCGACGCGATTTACATCGCCATGCAGGCTTTAGGGGTGGGCGCGGGCGATGAAGTCATCATTCCGCCATATACCTTCATCGCCACCGCCATCGGCGTGCTGACGGCCGGCGCCATTCCCGTTTTCGCCGACATCGATCCCCTGACTTACAACATCGATCCCGAGTCGATCCGTGAAAAGATCACGCCCCGCACCAAAGCGATCATTCCCGTGCACATCGCCGGCAATCCCGCCGATATGGACGGCATTATGCAAATCGCGCGCGAACACAATCTGCATGTGATGGAAGATGCGGCCCAGGCGCACGGCGCCGAATGGCGGGGCCGGCGCGTGGGGGCGATCGGCCGGTGCGGAACCTTTTCCTTCCAAACGTCTAAAAATCTCTCGTCCGGCGAAGGCGGCGCCATCGTGACTGACGACGAAGAATGCAGCGAACGCCTCCGCACGTTTACCAACTGCGGCCGGGTGAAAGGCGGCTTGTGGTATGAACATCACGAACTGGGGGGTAATCACCGCCTGGGCGGCTTTCAGGCCGCCTTGCTCTGCGTGGGATTGGAGCGCATCGAAGAGCAGATGAAGAAGCGCGAAGAAAACGCGCGCCGCCTGACCGGCCTGCTGAACGAAATTCCCGGCGTTTCGTTAACCGGATCCTACGAAAATGCAACGCGCCATGCGTATCATCTGGGCGTCCTGCGTTATAATCCGGAAGCCTTTCAGGGATTGCCCAAAAAACGGTTTGTGGAAGCGCTGCAAAAAGAGGGCGTGGATTGCGCCGACGGCTACCTGCCCCTCTATCGCTATCATTTCTTCCGCCATTTTCAGGAAAAAATGTCGGCGTACCATGAACTTTACGCGGGCAAGGCGGATTACGATTCCGTTCAATGCCCGGTTTGCGAACGCGTCTGTGAAAACGAATCGGTCTGGATCTTTCAAAACATGCTGCTCGGCGAAAAAAGCGATATGGACGACGTCGCCGAAGCGATCCGCAAAATTCAAAACTATGCCGATGAGGCATTTTAGATAAGCGAAAGGCGAAAAACCGATGGTTGAAGCAGCGGTCATCTTAGCGGCGGGTCGCGGGGCCAAAATGTGGCCTTACGGCGATACATGTCCGAAGGCGGCTTTGCCTGTCGCCAATCGGCCTTTGATCCATTGGCAGATTCAAGCCTTGCAAGCCTGCGGCGTGAAAAGGATTGTCGTGGTGCTCGGCCATTTGGGCGCCCAAATCCGTCATGCGGTCGGCGATCTGCTTGGAGTGGAGTGCGTCGAGCAAAAAAATCCGCAGGGAACCGCCGATTCGCTGCTCTGCGGCCTCGCCTGCGTCAACCAGGATCGCTTTCTTGTCTGCTGCGGCGACGTTCTTTTTACTGAAGAAGATCTAAGAAGATTGATCGACGCCGCTCAACAATCCGACCGGGACGCCGCTCTCGTGCAAGTGCTGGGAAAGCATGCCTCCAACGAATGGCTCTGCGCAAACCTGAAAGAAAACTCCGTCCACGAGATTCTCGGTCATCCCCGCGAGGCCAGCCACCGGCTTTGCGGGGTTTATATGCTCTCTCGAAAAATCATGCCGCATCTCGCCAACAACCCAGGCGTGATGCAATCCGTCGAAGTGGGCGCCATGCCTCCGGGGGAGGCGGAGCTGGCCGAATCCCTGAGCCGCATGATTCGCCGCGGCGGGATCTTATCGGCCGTCGAATCTCAAGATCTGTTTTACGATCTCGATAAGCCCTGGCATTTGCTGGACGCCAACCAGTCTTTTCTCCATTATCTCGGCGAGAAACTCACACAAAATCAGATTCACTCCAAAGCGCGCATTCATCCGGAAGCGGAAATCGACGGCTATCTTGCCGCCGAGGAGGGCGCCGTCATCGGCAAAGGAGTTAAAATCAAGGGCAACTTATGGGTCGGCGCGAACGCAAAAATCATCGACGGCGCCATTATCGGCGGAAACACTTCCATCGGCGGCGAATCCGTCGTTCGCGAATACTGCCGCATCGAAGAGGGATCTTCGATCGGATCGTACTGCGTCGTCGGCCATTGCGCCGAGTTCGGCGGAATCCTCATGGACGGCGCTTATTCGTATCATTACGGCGAGTATTGGGGGATCATCGGGCGCTCATCCGATCTAGGGGCGGCCACCGTCTGCGGGAATCTTCGCTTCGACGATCAGCGCACGATGCACCGCATTCGGGGGCGCCGTGAAATTCCCGAATCCCCGGGCGCGAACGCCGCCTATCTCGGCGACTATACCCGCACCGGCGTCAACGTCATCCTCATGCCCGGCGTTAAAGTCGGCCCTTACAGCGTCATCGGCGCCGGCGTCATTCTCAACGAAGACGCTCCAAACCATTCCCTGATCTATGTCAAACAAGAATTGGCGCATTCAACATGGGGGCCGGAAAAATACGGATGGTAAAGGCTTGCATCCGGGATAGGAATCCGGATTACGATTCTTTCTTTTCTTTCTCGCTTACGTAAGGTTTTTCAAAAAAATCTTCCAGCGATTGTTCTTTAAACCAACTGGAATACAACGATTCGAAGCCGACCGGCTCGCCGCCGATGTCGATGTATTCCACCTGCTGCCAGGCGAAAAAAACCGTGTGAAGCATCTCTCGCAGCTCGTTTAAGGCTTGCGATCCGGGCGTGATGCTCTCTAATCCCTTCACCGGCACGCCGTATAAGATAACTCCCTCTGAATCCTTGTGCATCACTTTTCCAAAGAAGCGTTTTCCGTTCAACAAATGTATTTCTACCAATTGATCAATCATTGTTACGGCTTTCCTATCTCAATCGCATCTGCTGAAGATATGGATGATAAAATCTGAGACATTCATCTTAAATCTCTTATCATGCTATTCCCATTTCCATTAAAAAACAAATTCACCCTACCGCCGCTCCCGGTTTCATGTAAGGTATCCATCTAAAATGCGGATGACCGGATCATGTCAGATACGAATTCTTCCAATCGCGCTTTGGTGATTCAAGAGAGAGTTTTTTTGACCTGTGCGGCGATTTTTATCGCCTCTCTGGTCGCATGCAACCTGATTTTTCAAAAATTCTTTCACTGGACGCTCTCAGTGCGCCTGTTTGATTGGACTTTATTCAGTTACACATTCGAACTTTCAGTGGGCATCCTGCCTTATCCGATCACCTTTTTAGTCACCGACATCGTTTCCGAAATTTACGGCAAGCGGCGCGCCGATCAAATTGTCGTATCGGGATTCATCGCCAGTTTCTTTGTCATGCTGATCGTCTTGTTGGCCCAGGCGGCGCCCCAAACCAGCTGGTCCCCCGTTTCAAACGAAGAATTCAGCAAGGTGTTCGGTTTATACGGACCGGCCGTGTTCGCTTCGATGACCGCTTATCTCCTCGCTCAGTTCATCGATATTCGCGTTTTTCATTTTTGGAAGCGGTTGACCCAAGGAAGACACCTTTGGCTTCGAAATAACGGATCCACCATATTCTCTCAGTTGATCGATACATTGACTGTGATCTTGATTCTCTGCATCGCCGGTGTTATCGAATGGGAGCGCATGCCGGACTTGGTTCTGAGTGGATTTATTTTCAAAATGGGGATCGCCATCCTGGACACGCCGTTTTTTTACCTGGCAAACTGGGGATTGCGCGAATTGATGCATTTGGGGCCGTTGGAAGAAATCAGCGCGCAGAAATCTTTGGCTTGAATGATGGATTTGGCCTAAATTTAGGAAATATACGGCATTTTCCTTGAAATTTCCGATCAAAGAGAGACAATGTTAAAAGGATATGAGCTATCGCGCCATTTCGGAATCGGAGCGAGGAATATACTGGATCCATGGGTTTATTAGAGGATTTGCCCCTTTCAATCCTGAGTATGGCTGCTTTGTCGCTGCTTCTTGTCATAGGCTATATGATGGCCGTACGATCTTTTGATCCTAAATCATGTAAATCGGAAAAGAAACGTAAATATCCGAAACATCCGGCGCCTCCAGGAAAATTTCTTTCATACCCCGACAAAAAGATCTTCAACATCCCCGTTCAGCAAGAGTTAAGTCACCCGAAGCAATTTTCCCTATCCCAACAAAACAAGCATGTTCCTTTCAATAGATCGATAGAAAAGTATGTCAAAACGTCTCCGGATGCTGCGGTAAAAGTGCTTAAGAGTTGGTTAAAGGACGCATAAAAGAACGATGACGCCATCTTCTGTGACTCGAAATTTTAATTTACATCAATTCATGTTATTGGTCTTTTTTCCATTATATCCCTATCGATCTACGATTGCCCATAAGTTGTAGAAATCCATCGTTTGGAGCGTCGATTTATACTCTATGTTGTGGTTTATATACAAGTAGAATATTAATATAGTTATTGGTGCAATCAATAAATCAGTGGAAGCAATTCATTAAAATCAGGCGGTTAAAAGGATTATGTCGGAAGCTACACATGAAGCGTGCGGTTTGTTTGCCATCGCCGATCACCCCGAAGCCTCTCATTTGACGTATTTAGGATTATATACGCTCCAACATCGGGGTCAGGAAAGCGCAGGAATTGTAACCGCGGAAGGCGAACACGCTTCCAGCCACATCGGCATGGGCCTGGTGGCGGATGTTTTTGAGGAAGAGACATTGGGGAAGCTGCGCGGCAACCGAGCCATCGGTCACGTCCGCTATTCCACAACTGGATCCAGCGACATAATCAACGCGCAGCCGATCTTGTGCGAATACCGGCGGGGGTGGGTGTCGGTCGCGCATAACGGCAACCTTATCAATACGATGGAGCTGCGCAGCGATCTTGAGTCAAAAGGCTCTATTTTCCGCACGACGACCGACAGCGAGATTCTGATACACCTGCTCGCGCGCTCGCCGCACGTCGATTTTTTAGACGCATTGGAAGAATCACTGAACAAACTGCGCGGCGCCTATTCCATGGTTATCATGAACGATCAATACGTCATCGGATTGCGCGATCCGCTGGGCATTCGACCTCTTTCGCTGGGGCGTAAGGGCGATTCGTATATTTTTTGTTCGGAAACATGCGCTCTCGACATCATCGAAGCCGAATATGTCCGCACGGTGGAGCCCGGCGAGATGGTGATCATTCATAAAGACCGCATCGAAAGCCGATTTTTCGGGAAAGAAACGCGCAAGGCGCAGTGCATTTTCGAACTGGTCTATTTCAGCCGTCCCGACAGCATCGTTTTTGGGAAGCGCGTACATCCCGCCCGAGAGAACTTAGGGCGCGAACTGGCTCGGGAACTCCCGACGGAGGCGGATGTCGTCGTCGCCATTCCCGACTCCAGCATCTGCTCCGCCGTCGGATATTCGTTGGAATCCGGCATTCCCATGCAGCAGGGCATCATCCGAAGCCATTATATCGGCCGAACGTTCATCGAACCCAGTCAAAGCATACGCGATTTTGGCGCCAAACTGAAATACAATCCCGTGCGCTCCGTTTTAAATGATAAACGGGTGATTGTCGTCGATGATTCCATTGTCCGCGGAACCACCATGCGGAAAATCGTCAAAATGCTGCGCAAGGCGGGCGCCGCGGAAGTGCATTTGCGCATCGCCTCCCCCGTTTGGATCGAACCCTGCTACTACGGCGTCGATACGCCGGAGCGAGGAAAATTGATCGGGGCCACTCACTCGCTGGAAGAGATCAAGAAGCATCTTCGCGTCGATTCTCTTCACTATTTATCCATTGAAGGACTTTTAAAAGCGTGCGAAGGCACCCATGAGGAGTTCTGCACGGCCTGCTTCAGCGGCAAATACCCTCTTAAGTGGAACGGCGCTCATCAATTCGGCTCTTTGAGCAAAAAAGTCGTCGACGCCGAGAAGCATTATGTCCACATTGACGTAGAACCTTCCGACAATGCTTAAAAGGCTGGAAGGCTCGTCTGAAACAAGAAATCTCGCCTGAAACAAAAAAAGAGCAATCTCAGGTGGCGCTGATAAAAGACGGAAATTAGAGAACTTGGGTTTTGTCGGGATGCATGTAGTGGAAATCAGCAGGCTGTTAAATAGATCAGTAAATAGATCAGCGGCGGGATTTCCTGAAAACAAACCTTTCAATTATTCATTCCATAAACCTTGAAAAATGCTCGACATCGGCAAAAATATGCGTTAGTCTGTCCTATCTTTTTTGACCCTAACTATAGAACAGACAACATCTTACTGCGAAAGCGGTATTGAAGGAGTCAATATCTTGACTGCAATCAGTATGAAACAACTCCTGGAGTCCGGAGTCCATTTCGGCCATCAGACGCGCCGATGGAATCCGAAAATGGCCAAATATATTTTTGGCCAGCGCAACGGCATCTATATCATCGATCTTAAGAAAACCGTGCGTTTAATGAAGGAAGCGTGCCGTTTCGTCCGCGATATTTCAGCGGAGGGCGGGACCGTTCTGTTTGTGGGAACGAAAAAACAAGCGCAGGATACGGTCAAGGAAGAAGCCAGGCGCTGCGACATGTACTATGTCAATAACCGTTGGCTGGGCGGCATGTTGACCAACTATGACACCATCAGCAAAAGCATTCGAAAGATGAAAGATTTGGAGCGCCAGTTGGAAGATGAATTTACGTTGGAGCACCGCACCAAAAAAGAACGTCTGATGATGTCCAAAGAGAAAGTGAAACTCGAGAAGAACCTGGCCGGCATCCGCGATATGGAAACATTGCCTTCCGCCATTTTCGTAACCGACACTCGCAAAGATCGTATTGCGGTTCTCGAGGCGAAGCGATTGAATATTCCTGTCGTTGCGATTGTCGATACGAATTGCGATCCCGACGACATCGATTACGTCATCCCCGGCAACGATGATGCGATTCGGGCGGTTCGTTTGATATCTGCGCGCATCGCCGATTCTATTCTGGAAGGGAAGATGACTTCCTCGGAAGGCGCCAGCGATGACGAAGATTTACAGGAATTAACTGGAACTTCGGCGGAGGAAGAAGGGAACGAAGAATCTGAAAGCGATAAGGCGCCGGAACCAGTCGAAAACGTCAAGCAGCCTCCCGCCGCGTCGCCTGAACCGGTTGAATCCGAACCGAAAAAACCGGAGATGGAAACGGAAGAATAAAGACCTAAAAGAAAGCAGCTAAAAGGTAAAAAAACAAAATGGCAACGATAACTGCAGCCCAAGTCAAAGAATTGAGAGAAAAAACCGGCGCCGGCATGATGGATTGTAAAAAAGCGCTGAAGGAATGCGACGCCGATTTCGAGAAAGCGGTGAAATTTCTTCGCGAGAAGGGCATGGCCGATGCGGCGAAGCGATCGGGCCGCACGACTAAAGAAGGTCTGGTTTATTCGTATATTCATCCTGGAAATCGCATCGGCGTCTTAGTGGAAGTCAACTGTGAAACCGACTTTGTCGCTCGCAATGAAGATTTTCAAGCGTTTGTCAAAGACGTCGCCATGCACATTGCCGCTTCCAGCCCGAAATATCTGAAGCGCGATGAAGTCCCCTCGGCGGAAATCGAAGCAGAGCGCGAAGTGCTTCGAAATCAAGCCAAAGAATCAGGTAAGCCGGAAGCGGTTTGGGACAAGATTGTCGACGGTCGCATCGATAAATACTACAGCCAGGTCTGTCTTCTCGAGCAGCCTTTCATTAAGGAAATGAATTCTTCGGTGGAAGATTATCTGAAAGAAATCATTGGAAAGATCGGGGAAAACATCCAGATCCGCCGATTCACCCGATTCCAACTCGGTGAAGAATTGGATTAACGCATTACTCGAGGCGCAGGATTTATGTCGACAAAACGCCGAGTACTCCTGAAAATCAGCGGAGAAGCCCTTGCCGGCGAGCAAGGGCACGGTATTCATTTTCCCACATTGGAGAAAGTTTCGTTAGAAATAGCCGCCGCCGTCAAATATGGCGTTGAACTTGCCATTGTCGTCGGCGGCGGCAATATTTGGCGCGGCGGCTCGGCCGCCGCGTTTTACATTGAAGAACCCACCGCTCATTACATGGGCATGATGGCGACCGTCCTCAACGCTCTCGCCTTCCAGGGCGCTTTGGAGCGAGTTGGAGTGGATACCCGCGTGCAGACGGCCATCCACATGGAAGAGATTGCCGAGCCCTATATCCGCCGGCGCGCCATGCGCCACATCGAAAAAGAACGGGTAGTTATTTTTGCGGGAGGCACGGGCAATCCATTCTTCACCACCGATACCGCCGCCGCTTTGCGCGCCATCGAAATCGAAGCGGAAATGGTCTACAAAGCCACGAAAGTGGACGGCGTTTTTTCCGCCGATCCGGTGAAAAACCCTAACGCGGTTCGCTATACTGAATTAACATACAAAGAAGTTCTCAACAAAGGGCTTCGAGTGATGGACTCGACGGCCGTTTCGTTGTGCATGGAAAACAAACTGCCCATCGTGGTGTTCGATATGACCCAGCCGGGCGCGATCACTCGCGCTTTGAAAGGCGAATCCATCGGCACCTTGGTCCGCGATGACACGACTCGTTTGGGAGATCAACAAAATGTTGGATGACTTTTTTGAAGAAGCGGAACTTGAAATGGAAGAAGCGTTGGATTCGATCCGGCGGGAACTCGCTCAGTTGCGGACGGGCCGCGCTACGCCCGCTCTGGTGGACGGCATCCTCATCGAAGCCTACGGCGCCAAAACTCCCCTGAAGCAGATGGCGAACATCAGCATTCCCGAAGCCCGTTTGATCGTCATTCAACCGTGGGATAAGAGCGTGCTTCCCGACATTGAAAAGGCGATTCAGAAATCCGATCTGGGCATCAATCCAAGCAGCGACGGAAAGTTAATACGCCTTTCCATTCCTCCACTGACTGAGGAGCGCCGCAGAGATCTGGTTAAACTGGCCAAAAAAATCGGTGAGGAAGGCCGAGTCCGCATTCGCCGATTACGACGCGACAGTATCGAGTCTCTCAAGGCGTCTGAGAAAAAAGGCGACATTCCCGAAGATGAATCGAAAAAAATGCAGGATGACGTGCAAAAACTGACCGATAAATTCACCCAGAAAATCGATGATATTCTTAAAGATAAAGAAAACGAAATCATGAATTTTTAGCGGATGGATTTGTATAAACCCTAGGAATTATCTGTTAAAAAATAGTCCAAAAACCAGCCAGAGAGTCTTCATTCACTCTCTGGTTTTTTTATGTGCGCCCGGCTGATCTTGGCGCCATTTTTCTATTTTCTCCGAAAATAGATTGACTTTACGGCAAAATGCCGGAAAATAGTAAAAGAAGAGACGAAAGGAATTATCATGGAAACAATAGAAAAATCGAGATTGGAGGCGCGCGTCACGCCGCAGCAGAAAAAACTGTTCGTCAGGGCCGCCGCAGTTGCGGGAATGTCATTATCGGATTTTGTGAAAAATGCGCTTGTAGAAAAAGCCTATAAAACGCTGCGGGATCACGATGTGATTGAACTCTGTCTGGCGGATCAAGAAAAATTGGCGTTTCATCTATTGACCCCCCCGGAAGCGCCGGCTGATTTTCGAGATTTGGCGGAATGGCGCAGACGGCAGGACCAGGATGCCTAACCTTATTAGAACATACAGCATCGAGCCGTTATCCAAAAAACATGATCATTTTATGTTTAACTGCGGCGCACTTGAACTGAACGATTATTTTCAACAGCGTGCAGGACAGGACGCCTGGCGCAATGTTGCATCCGTATGGGTGGCGGTTCATAAAGAAACAACAAAAATATGCGGTTATTTCACGTTGTCTATGGCGGCGATTCCTCTTGATCAACTTACCGACGATATCAAAAAGAAATTGCCTCGCTATGGAAATATTCCCGCAATCCGGTTGGGCAGATTGGCGGTTTCCAAGGAGGAGCAGGGAAAAGGGCTTGGACGATTTCTTCTTACGGAAGCCATGATTCGCTGTCTGCAAAATGAAATTGCATGGGCCGTTTTTCTCGTGGACGCTAAAGACGACCATGCCAGGCGTTATTACCAACGTTTTGGATTCCTATCGTTTCAGGAAAATCCCAATGCTTTATATATGCCCCGGGCGTTGATCGAAACCTATTTTTCATTTTCATAAATTTCTATCGAACGCCGCTATGGGCGCATTTTTTTCAAAAAATCCATCTTTAAACGACGAAAAGGGCGCATCCGTTGCGCCCTCTTGGCAGTTTTCTTAAATTGGATGAGGATTATTTCAAGCCGTACTTCTTCTTAAAGCGTTCTACCCGACCGGCCGTGTCGACCAACTTCTGCTTGCCGGTGAAATAAGGATGGCAGGCCGAGCAGATATCGAGGTGAAGATCTTCCGAAGTCGAGCCGGTTTGAAAAGTATTGCCGCAGGCGCACGACACCGTGGCGAGATAATATTTGGGATGAATATCTTTTTTCATGATTGATTTTCCTGTTCTTTAAAATTCAAGCGCAGAAAGAATAGGCTATCCTGTTTATGATTTTGGTCAAGCTCTCCGCTATGATCTTCGTGAAAATCAAGGATTCGAGTATAGTAGGAGCGATGCATTAGCGCTCTTACTTATTAAATAGGGTATTGGCCGCTGACTTTTTTTCAATGGATAGGCGCCGCCGATATGCCGGCGCGATGCGGCCGCGCCTCCCCCATGCATGCGATCTCAGGAAAACGCATCATTCTATTTCGAGAATGAGTGCAGAACTTATTTTATAGCGTAGTCAGGTGAAATATGAACAACAATCTTCCCAATCGGCATGACATCCCGTCATTCTGGCGTCCGCACGGCGAGAACGCTGTTTTTTTGCATTTGGGGGAAAATCCGTTCCCTCCAACCGACCGGGTCAGGAAAGCGATCATCCAAGCCTCGGAGCATGCGAACCGATATCCGGATACAAACTGCCGCGCTTTGCGTGAAAAAATAGCGGAGTATGCCGGTCACGGCGTTTCGCCGGAAAACATCATCGTGGGAAACGGATCGGATGAGACGATCGATCTTGCGATAGTCTCCTTCTGCTCCCCAGACGGCCCGGCGGCGATATTCACCCCCACATTTTTCGTCTATGAATTCGCCGCTCTGCGCCATGCTTCACCTGTCGTAAAAATCTCGCTCGCCGCCGATTTCGCTTTGCCGGATAGGCGTTCGATTCCAACGGACCTTGCGCAGCAAAACTATTCCATTTCGTTTATTCCGAATCCCAACAATCCTACAGGCGCTCTCACATCCCGCGCTTGTCTGATCGACTATCTCGAACATTGGCCGGGAATCGTGGTCGTCGATGAGTGCTATTACGAATATTCAGGCGAAACAGTCGTCGATTTGATTCATGATTATCCCAACCTGCTCGTTTTCCGCAGTCTTTCTAAAAGTTTCGGATTGTCAGGCTTGCGATTGGGGTACGCCGCGGCCTGCAGATCGATCATCGAGGCGATGGAGCGTCATGCGATGACTTTTCCGATCAATGTCTGCGCCCAGGCGGCGGGAATCGCGGCGCTGGAAGACGCCGGCATCTATCAACGCCGCATCGCCGAAATAATTGAACGACGCGATAAACTCCAACATGCACTGCAAGATATCGGATTAGAGACGCTGCCTTCTTACGCTAATTTTTTGATGACGTTATGGCCGGCGGCCTGGATGGAAAAACAACCTGCGAAGCAACTGGCCGATCGCGGCGTTTTAGTTTCCGATCAGACGATGAACATGAATCTAGGCCGGCCCGCTTTGCGCATCGGGATAGGCGCTGAGGATGAAAATCAACGGGTGATCCAGGAAATTACAGGGATCTTCCAAAAAAATCCATAAAAAACTGAAATGGCAGGATTTGAAATGGGGAGCATGGCGTTGGACCATGTCTCCCCATTTTTTCCAAGGTGCGAAGAAAACTTATGAGGACTTTTCATCACGGATTCAGGTATTAATACAACTGCCAATCTTTCACCGGCGTGGATTCAACCAGATCGACAAGCAGGTGAACCGTTGATCCGTTTTGATAAGTTGCAGCCGGCTCTTTTGTTACTTCATTGCCTCCGTTGGATATCGTATCGAACGAGAATTCTGGAACCACTTCTTCATTCGTTCCGTCCTCTCCTCCGTCGTACGTGATGTATTCGCCGTTCAACCATGCAATGCCCGTGTCATCCGCCTCGATTTTCAGTGTCAGCCACTGGATTGTGTTGTAGTCGATTGCATCGAAAATGGATCGCGTGTAAACCGTTTCATCCGACTCCGCCAGTTGAGTCTCACCATTTTCATCGGTGCTGCTGCCGTGCCCAATCGTGAATCCTACTCTAGCGGGCTCCGTCCACGCCGAATCGTCAAAGTCGCGCTGCTGCCAGCCCGGCTCTTCCGCGCCGGTTCCATCGTCGGAATAAACCGTTTTCCATCGGAAAATAGTATCCTGCGGCCATCCTCCCGGCGCGCTGGAATCGCGGACGTAATAGTTGCCGTGGCTGTCGCTTAATTCGGCTGTGGCGACCAAATCACTGCTGTCGAAGCCGCCGTTCCAAAGACCAACCGCTAATACGTTTCCTTCGCGATATAGTTTCACGGGGCCTTGATAAGGAACCATATTCGACTGGCCTTCTATAAAGATGTTGAAGGTTCCATCCGTTCCGCTGCCGCTCCAGTCGCCGGCGACGGCGTCGGAGGGCGGGGCGGCGTCGTACGATAGGATGGGATTCCCCGACGCTTGAGCAATCGTCCACACAATGCCGCCGTTTTCCAGAGTGAACTGTCCTTGACTGGCATTCACATTCGTTATGGTCCAACCGGCCGGCGGCGTTTCCGTAATGGTCAAGTCCGGAGTCTCTCCGTCGGGTACTTGGACGGAAATTTGGATGCCTTCGATGGCCTCTCCTGCAACAAAGGCGGGTTCAGGCATGATTCGATTCAGAGAGGACGGCTCCGGTTTGATCTGGATGATAAAAGTCTCTCCCGGAACGAAATCAGTCGATGCTTCTCCGGAGACGTCGTCTCCCCCGCCCGTGGTGGTGCTATAGGTGAATTCCCACGGCTTCTCGCCGTCATCGCCGCTGTCAGAGCCGGCGACGCCGATATACATGCCGTTCAGCCAGGCGACGGCGGAATCGTCGCCTTCCAGTTTCAGGGTCATTTGAAAGATTGAATCGACATTGGGGAGATCAAAGATGGAGCGGGTATAAATGGTCTCGTCAAAATCACTGAGCGGAGTCTCTCCCATTTCATAGGTTCCCGAACCCATTCCGATGGTGAAGCCGACATCCGTTTGTTCTATCCATCCGCTGTCGTCAAAATCCCGCTGCTGCCAACCTGCTTCTTCTTCGCCTGACAAGCCATCCCAAACTGATTTCCAACGGAAGATCGTCCCCTGCGGCCATCCTTCCGGCGCGCCGGAATCGCGGACGTATACCGTCCCTTCGTTGTCGCTCAATTCGGCCGTGGCTACAAGATCGCTGCTGCCATTGCTATCGTTCCAAAGGCCTACGGCCAACACGTTGCCGGTCGCATAAAGAGGCGGATAGACTTGAAGACTTGATTCTCCCGCTACTTGGAAGAATTCATTGATGTATCCTTCAAAAACTGGAGCGACGCTTGATTGGCTCGTTGCTTCTCCTTTATAACTCACCGTCTTGCTTCCGCTGAAATTCTCGAGCGTCCATGAGATGACGCCGTTCTCGAAAATCCCGCCGTCGCTGATCTCGGAAACATTCCATCCAATGGGTGGCGTTTCTACGATCGCGACGTCCTCGGACCCGCTTTCCAGACTTAAATTGATGCCGACATCGATGACGTCGCCGACATTGGCGGTTTTTTTAGAGAGAGTGCGCCTTCCTTGGGTTGTTGGCTCTCCTTCGATAATAACCCGAAGTTTGGGTGCATTGGCCTCGGCCCAGGTTGAGTTGAAATCGACTCCTCCCGAGCCGTTGGGAATAAAGATCCAGCCCAGGTTATCTGCTCCGTTGACGATTCTTTGCACCGACTCCGTCACGTCAATCTCGAGATAAGCCTCGGAAACGCTGGGCTCCGGCGTCAGGGATATTCGGGTGGAATTGTAGTCAATGCCCGATCGCGGTTCGACGCCGCCGTTAAATAAGCTCAAGTCGCTCTGATCGTCAAACGGGGTGAGCAACTCATACACGGACGCCGTGTCGCCTGGATCCGTGATGTAGAGCGATAAAACGGCGCTGATCACAACGCTGTTCGGCGGAACTTGTCCGGAGGTGCTGCCGATGATATCGCCGAAGAGAATGACAAAATAATGAACCCCGCCTCCATCCTCTCCATCCCAGCCCCATTCTTCCGCCCAGCCGTTCCATGCATACGGATCTTCCGATTGAAAGACATTGCCTATGCATCCTTCATAATCGTTGATCCATTGTTCAAATACGAGCGCCTGTTGGGCGTTTGCGGAAACTGCAAACAGTAGCAATGCTGAAGAAACAAATAGGCTCCATTTTTTAATATGATTGTTTTTCATGACTTTTCTTCTCCTTTTCGAGGTCATGACGCCTCGTTTTTCAGCCTATACCCTGCCTCCTCCTAGATTCATATTATTTTTCACTCACCTCCTTCATCCTTATTCAAACCGTCTTCTCCTGTTATCTACCGGTTCCTCCGGCATAATATCGGCCGTCCATGATGATGCGCCCGGAGTTGTATTGCCCTCCCAGGCGCACGATGTCGCCTGTGCTGCTCAATCCATTGCTGACGTCAAAACTATAGATGGTCGTCCCAAAGGGAAATCCATCGTTCCCGCTGACTTCTTCCGTGCGATCCGGTCCGGCGGAAATGATGATATACGCCTGTGCCGGCCATTGGACTCCCGCCTTGGCTGCATTGCCCGAGCCGAACTCGAAGGTTGGATTGTCTTCCGTATAATTTCCGCCGGGGCCTCCGGCGAACGCATCCCGCGGCAAGGAAGACATGTAGGCCATTGGAGTCGTTAAACGGAAAAAGCCTCTTTCATCCATCCCGCCGCTGGGCCAATCGTGATCTTCCACATAGGAATTGTGATCCAGAAAATATTGCTCCAACGCAGTCGAGACCGCTTTCATATCCGCCTGCGTCCGGCTGATTTTCGCTCGTATTTGCGCATTCAAAAAATTGGGAACGGCGATAGCCGCCAAGATGCCGATAATCGCAACGACGATCAATAACTCAATAAGAGTGAAGCCGTTTTTCTTCATTTTCTTGCCCGCCTATTAAATGTTTTTGTTATTCTGCGAAAATCATATGAAGAATTTTGCTGGGTTTTCCGCGAGTGGAAGAGAAAACCCAGCGCATGTCATGATTCAAAAAAGGGAGGTAAATACTCCTTATTAATTATGTCGCTAAATCTTCTCCTTTGTTCCAATTTTTTTCTCTCTCTAGAATTCGTCTGAAATTTTATGCGGGCGACTCCGACGGAATCGCCGCCTGGAGAAAAAATCCGCTGTCAAAACAGCTGCCTTTCCCCTTTATGACAGCGTTCCAAGGTCTTGAGCCGCCCATTCAATCTCAACATAAATGAAATCACTTGTATGTAGGCAAAAAACTATTTTTTTTGTGCAACAATGTACGCAAAGTCTGTAGGCAAAATGATTACATGTGATAGAAATGACTAAAAAAAAGGAGGTTTGGCTGGAAATAAAAGCGGTATTATGTAAAAAAATGAAACTATTTGCCGCTAAATCGCGAGAGGGCGATTTTGAGCAAATCTGATGAACTTGATAAATTTAATTTTTCTTTGATGCGGGCTCGATAGGATTGGATCGTCTTGATGCTTACATTCATTTTCTCGGCGATCTCTTTTGTATTTTGTCCTTCACCGATCATGCGAAAAACCTCCAACTCTCTGTCGCTGAGAAGTTGAACGAGCGATTCGTCCGATTGAGAGGCATGATCGGAAAGACGGTCCAACATTTTTTCCGACATGGTTGGACTTAGATATATTTTCCCTTGCATAATCTGCTGTACAGCGGCGATAACATTATCCGTCAGTTCTTCCTTCATGATATATCCGCGCGCGCCCGCTCGCAGCGCCCGTTCGGCGTAGAGAGATTCATCATGAACAGACAAGACTAAAACAGGCAGCAGATCGTATCGTTCACGAATAAGCTTGATAAGATCCAATCCATTGCTTGTTTTTAAGGAGATGTCAATAATCGCAAGATCCGGCCGGGCGGATTCGATTTGCTCGAGAGCCTGATCGGCGTCTTCCGCTTCGGCGCAAACCTGAATGTTCTCCTGCTGCGCGAATAATAAGGTCAATCCCTGGCGAACAATGGGATGATCGTCGACCACTAGAACGCGGATGAGTTCGGATGAGGCGAAAGGATCTAGGTTCATAGAGGGCTCTCCTGATAATGGAACTTAGGAATGGAGCAGGCGACGATTGTACCCTGATTGTTCAACGCTTGAAATTGCAGCGACGCTTTAATCATCCGCGCTCGATATTTCATGATACGAATTCCCATTCCGGCGGCATTCTCGATATTCGGAGGAATTCCCACGCCGTCGTCTTCCACGCGCAAAAGAATGTGATTGCTATTGCTCGTGACATTCACTCGAATATGTTTGGCGCGGCCGTGCCGAATCGCATTGTTCAACGCTTCTTGAATGATGCGGTACAGATGCATCGCCGTGGATTTGTCCGGAATCGAAATATCTTTATCGTAATAAAGACGGCATGATACGTCAAACATTTTCTGCGTGTTGGCCAATAATTCCTCGATCGCCGTCTGCAATCCGTACGTCTCCAATGTGATGGGGTGAAGGCCCCTGGCGATGAAGCGCGTCTGACTGATGGCCTTGTTGATCCAATGGGTGATTTCGCGCGCGTGCTCTTGCTCGCGATGCGAAATTGTGGAAAGGCGCTCCTCCAGCACTTTGCTGCGAAGAGCGATGCCCGTTAAATATTGGCACAATTCATCATGCAATTCGTTGCCGATGCGCTTCCGCTCCGTTTCTCGAATGTGAAGCACTTCCTCTTCCAATTGCTTCCGCTCCGTCACATCCCGAATAATGATTAACACCTCGTCGCCGCCGCTTTGAACAATGCGCGCTTCATAATCCCGAGGAAGGCTTTCATGATGCAGGCGATATTCGAAAAGGCCGGGCTTGCCGGTTTTCAACGTTCGGGACATTTGATAAATGACTTGATAGGCCACTTCCTTCGGAAGAACTTCTTGAACGGTTTTTCCGATAATCTCGCCGGGCGCTGCGTACGGAGTTAATTGATGAGGCGATTTACAATCCAGATAAGTTCCGTCTTTGCGGATCCGGACCATCACATCCGGTATGGCGTTCAACAAGGCTTGATTTTTGGCTTCGCTTTCCCGCAGCGCCGTCTCCTTATGCATTCGCTCCGTTATGTCCAAAAGCATGCCTAACGATCCGACAATTTCTCCCTCTTCATTTCTTACTTCTACGGCGGTGTTTTCCATCCAGCGCATCTTGCCGTCTTTGGTCTTGATGAGATAATCGGCGCGAAAGATGATATGACTGATGGATCTCACTTTTTGAATGGCTTCTTCTCGAGATAAACCGCTTAACTCTCCCAGAGGAATGAAATCTAAGGTGATTTCCTTCCAAATGGCGGGCGTGATTTCCTTGTTGGAAAAACCGGTTATCGATTCGATGCCGTCTCCCATAAAATCATAGCGGTCGGTCAGATAATTTCGGTAATAAGGTACGGCGTTGGCCGCTTCAATCGCCTCACGATATAACTTTTCGCTGGATTGCAGCGTTTCTTCAGCCAGTTTTCGTTCTGCGATCTCTTCTTTCAGGGCTTTGTTGGCGGCGACCAGTTTCGTTGTGCGCTCTTGAACGAGAGATTTCAGGTTGATGGCGTAAAACGTGATGATCAAAATCAGGATTATTATGATCAGCGAACCGAGAAAAGCGATCAAAATGAATTGCCATGTATGATGCCAGGGCTGCAAAACCTCAAATTGAAATGCGGCGGGCGAGGGATCCACATTCCAATTGCGGTCCATTGCTCGAACCTCGAATCGATGGATTCCCGATGGAAGATGATTCAGCGTCGCATAATCGGTTTCGCGAAAAGGAGACCACTCGCTGTCATTCACACGATAAGAAAACAGGAGCCGTTCTTCTCGCGTCGACTTCCATTTATCCATGCCTGTGAAGTGGAATTGGACATTGCCCTCCGGCGCAATTTCTTTCATGTCTGAGTCATCCGTGATCATGGCGTCGGGAGGATCTTGGTCCGATTCAAGACGAAGCCGGCCGACGCCGCGGGAGGCGCCAATCCAAATTCGTCCTCGATGATCCTCAAAAACTTTGGATGTTATCGTGGATGGGAGACCGTCTTCGCTGGTATGAGTAACGAACGATCCCTTCCAATACCGGTGCAATCCCGTTCCCGAAGCGATCCATACGCTATTGTTTTTGTCAACAAGCATAGAGGAGACGGCATCCAGGTTTGCCTTGATCTCGTTCCATGATTCTCCGTCGTATTCATAGATTTTGTTTCGCCCCCCCACCCAAATGACGTTGGAATTTATGTCCTGGATCCAAAACGCTCCGTTGCCTGGATAATCATCGATCTCCGTGTAACGCGATTCCTCTCTATTGAAGAAACCCAATCCATATAAATGGCCGATCCATAAGTCTCCGTTTTCTGTTTCGCGCAAATGGCGGACTCGAATCACATCCTCTTCTTCGGCAAAATCTACAACGAGTTCAAAATGATCTCCATCAAATCGTTCTAAGCAAAAGTTTTCTTTCTCGTACTCTTGAGTGCGAATCCAGGCTTGGCCGCCGGCCGCCGGGGCGATGAATCGTAATTTTTTGCCAAGGGGATGGCTTACAAGTTGAAAAGATTCCGCGGCGGGATCAAACGATAAAAGATACGGCGTCTTGGAGCAGTTCATTAACACTCTTCCGTCCGCCAGAACGCATAAGGCGTCGGTTTCATAGCGATGCGATTTGACGTCCGAAGGGAAAGGGTACATTTTCCACGCCTCTTTCTCTAAAAGAAGCAATGCATTCGTGCTGACGAACCAGATCCGTTCGTTTGCATCTTCATAAATGGCGTGAACCGTCGATTCGATATTCAATTCTTCACAGGGATTTTCCCATAAGGGAGCAGCATATCGGGCAATCCCGTGCGAGGCGGCCAGCCAAAACGATCCGTCCGGTTCACATTCGACATCATAAATTCTGTTTTGCATCATAAATTCATTTTCAACAGGCTGGGGAATTCTGTTTTGAATCTGAATCAATTGATCTTCCGTAAGCGCCCAAAGGCTTTGACGGGGTCCGCGCCAAACTCTGACAAGATCTTCCAAACTTGTATATAAGTTGGTAAGAGTTTGATCTGCATAACGGAGGATCGCATTTCCCCTCGACTCAGTAGAGGAAGCGATCATCAAAAGTTCCCCATCCCCGCTTTGATGCGGAGCGCGAAAATTTTCAAAGTTGGCGCCTTGAAAAGAATATTCCTCCCATGCAATCTCCGGAGTAAGGATCGTCCCTATTTTTTCGATTTTTGCAACGCCCCTTTGACCCGTCACCCATATGCCGAGATGCATCGATCGCGTCATGTCTGTAAAGGGGCCGATTTGACTGTTGGATGAGGATTTCAGTTCTTTCGCGATTTTTTGTTCAGCGTCATATAAAACGAATGATTCAGGGAATACAACCAGCGCTTTGTTGGGGGCGATGGGAAGGAACGGGGTCGTGGATTGAATCCCTTCCAAGGGATAATCCATCCATTGATCATGTTCATAGATTTTCAGGAATTCGTCGCTGATCGACCAAATTTGATGAAACAGACTCTCTCGCACCGGCATCCTCGGCCCCGGACTGACTATGGCGTCAATCCGGAATCCGTCGAGACAGCTGATTTTCGTGACGTCTCCATGATTGATCCAGATTCGCCCGTCCGGATTCAGGGAAATGGATCTCGAATGCGATTCAACGAGCCCGTCCAGGACATTCCAATATCGCCAATTTGCGGGAGCGACGCCCCATGAATTTGGGATGATGAGAACAACCACAAAAACGCAAGAGAGAAAGCCGCATCGACTTTTCGGAAGCGCGTTTCTCATAACGCAAACCTCATTCGAATTGATTTCCAATCGTGTTGATGAATTGTTCGCTGGAATATACTAGGATGAATGCTCTGAAATGAAAAAAATGACTTGCTGACAATCCAATTCATTTTCCCCTTGAACGACTCGATCAAAAACACGATCTCCGATTTGAATCTCTTCCATATCGCAAAAATACAAAGCAAGTTGATAGATTTTGGCTGCGGCCTCCGGTCTGTGGAAAAATTTTATCATGATGAAGAATGCAGGATCGGAATGATTTACGTTATTTTTACACAGAAGAGCGGCGTTATTTCCTCGGCAGGCGGTCATCCCTTCATCCATTTCGTTAAAAGCGCAGCCTTCCGCCTAAAGAATAATATTGTATTCTTTCGAATGCTAGAGCAGAATGATTCATCAACGAATCTCTTCAATCTGAATAATAACGATGATTGAGGTTGATGCCTGTAAGTACGGTAAATCTCCGAGACGTTTGTTTTATCTCAGCATTGACCGAATTGGGTAGGATTGTTTTTTTATAGAGAACGGGGAGACGATTTGTATTCGTCTCCCCGTTTCAATCTCATTCATCCAACTTTGGAATTAGAATTTTACTTTATTAAAGTCAGCATCATTCACTGGCTTTAACTTGCAATGCATTATTTCATCAATTCCCAATAGCTCGCCGAAGATGATTTGGAGACTTCTACTGTAAATTGAGCTGTTCCCGTGCCTGTAAATGCGAACGGATCTCCTTCGTCCCAAGCGCCGTAGCTTCCGCTGCTGACGCCTGTATCATATACCCAGTCTTCCGGCAGTTCACCGCGATCGCTGGTCCCAATGCCGGAAAAACCTACGTAAATCCCGTTAAACCACGCAACGGCGCCATCATCCGCCGCAATTTTAATGGTTAATTCTGTAATCGAATCGAAATTCTGCGCGTCGAAGATGCAGCGAGTATAGATGGTTTCCTCGGATGGATCGACCGGTATATCGATTTTGCCTTCTTCGCTGCTTGTTCCATGCCCAATGGGAAATCCAAGACCCGTGTCGTCAACCATCCAACCGCTGTCATCAAAGTCTCGTTCCTGCCATCCGGGCTCCTCGGCGCCGCTGCCGTCGTCAAAAAGAACAGTTTTCCATTTCAGCGTGGTGCTCTCGGGAAAATCACCCATTGCGCCGCTTACATAAACGACGCCATTATTGTCGGAAAGTTCCGCTGATACGGCCAAATCGCTGCTTGTATTGCTGTCGTTATAAACTCCGACTGCCAAGACATTGCCGGTTTCGTACAATGGAACGACTGTTGTTTGGGCCATCGCTGGGAGAGTAAAAATACTTAATACACTGAGAATAAAGACGTTTATACCTGTTTTTCCCATAATCCATTTTCCTTCCGTTTTTTTTGGATGTTTACATCTCAGATTTCTTATCGTTTAATGAATGATGCTTTGTCAGAACAATTCGATTCAATCTCCTTTCTCTTCTAATATTG
Source organism: Candidatus Omnitrophota bacterium (assembly GCA_016934335.1). GTDB lineage: Bacteria > Hinthialibacterota > Hinthialibacteria > Hinthialibacterales > Hinthialibacteraceae > JAFGTC01. The sequence goes on from JAFGTC010000041.1 coordinate 30,298, forward strand.
AGATTTTTTTTGAAATTGCGAATGCGAAAAATAGTGCGGTCATTTCAACACAATTCAAGATGAAAATATGTAGGGCAAAGTCTATTTTTTTTGTGCGATAAAGTATGCAAAATCTGTAGGCAAAAGGATTACATTTTCGTTACAAAGTCCGTAAAAATAAAAAAGTTTAATCCTTTACATTATATTGCAATTTGCATTTTCTTCTCTAGTAGCAAATATAGTTATATCGCATTGTAAATGTGTGAATATAGATAATGAATAAAATAAAATCGTAAATTTTGGAAAGATATTAAAATTAAAAATAACTTTAAAAACATCTCTGCATTCTTTCGGGATTCATGCTGATCGACGCCGCAGTAAAATCGCAAAAGAAAATAATCTATTTAATCGATCGGCTTGTCGGTAAATAGTTACATTCTTGTACATCATGCCGCTTTTATTTCCAAGTAAATTCTCTTTATTTCAACCATTCCTAAATCCTGTAATCATTTTGCCTACAAACTTTGCGTACATTGTTGCACAAAAAAAATAGACTTTTGCCTACATACAAGCGATTCTATTTATGTTGAGATTAAATGGGCGGCTCAAGACCTTGGAACGCCATCATAAAGGATGGAAATTTCTGTTTTTGACAGTTTTTTTCTCCAGGCGGCGATTCCGTCGGAGTCGCCCGCATAAAATTTCAGACGAATTCTTGAGAGAGACAATAATTGGAACAAAAGAGAAGATTTAGCGACGTAACTAATAAGGAGTATTTACCTCCTTTTTTGAATCATGGCATGTGCTGGGTTTTCTCTCCTACTCGGCGGAAAACCCAGCAAAATTCTTCTTTTGATTTTCGCAGACTAACAAAATACATTTAATAAGTAGGTAAGAAAATGAAGAAAAACGGTTTCACTCTCATTGAGTTACTGATCGTCGTCGCGATTATCGGCATTTTGGCGGCTATCGCCGTGCCCAATTTTTTGAATGCGCAAATACGGGCGAAAATCAGCCGGACGCAGGCGGAT
>JAFGTC010000042.1 GCA_016934335.1 Candidatus Omnitrophota bacterium
ATCCGCCTGCGTCCGGCTGATTTTCGCCCGTATTTGCGCATTCAAAAAATTGGGCACGGCGATAGCCGCCAAAATGCCGATAATCGCAACGACGATCAACAACTCAATGAGAGTGAACCCATATTTCTTCATTTTCTTACCCGCCTATTGAACGTTTTTTTATTCTGCGAAATCCAAAAGAAGAATTTTGCTGGGTTTTCCGCGAGTGGGAGAGAAAACCCAGCATTGCATATACAATGCATGTACAAAAAGGGGAAGGCTAGTATTCCACATTAATAAAGAGACCAACTGCTGACATTCACGGGGGCGGGGCCTTGCGAGCCTGCGAAAGTGGGATCTCCCGTTGGATTATCATTGTCGTCAAAACTCGTGCTTCCCGCCGTCAGTGCCGGCGATCCTTCCTGCAGATGAATATCCATTTCACTGGCTTTGAAACCCATGCCCGGCGCTTTGACGTACATTGGATCTGCGGCAATGCTGGTTATATCGATCAAGGCTCCTCCTGCAACGTCCAATCCGCCGAAAATGGGATCGGTTCCGGGCGTGACATCCCAACCCACCGAAGCGAACGCTCCAATAAAGCCAGCGTCTTGTTGGACGTCATTGCCGCCTAAGGCTGCAAACACTATACAATTGCGTAGTATGATTTCTGCGCTGCCATCCGTTTCAATAATATCGCCTTGCGATAACGCTATGTCGCAATTGGTGAAATAACCTAAAGCGCTATCATCTGCACTGATATTATCGCCTTTGGGATATGCGAAGACGCAGAAATTGAATTCCGCTTCTGCATTAATCTCGACGCTCGCTTCACCAGAATGAAGGCACCACACATTGTTGAAAGTGTTTTCAAAGGCGCCTGCATCAATCTCAATGACAGAGTCATACGTTCGCATTGCCGTAATGTTTTCCACTGTCACTCCATAGACGCCATCATCGATTTTGAATGCGGAATCGTATGTGTATCCGCAATCGATGATCGTCGCTGTGGATGGATCCAGGCCCGATCCCGCTCCGCGAATCGTTGTTTCCTCCGGCATACGAATGAAATCGGTGGGATCTCCGTCTTCGTTTCGAGTTACCAGATAATATCCCGCTTCAAACGTGATAGTGCTGCCCGGATCGACGACGGACGCGATAATTGCGTTGACATCGTCGCCGGGTTTGATGGTTACGTTTTGCTGGGCCGATGCAGCCAGGCCAAGCAGCGAGAGCATCGATAGGATTACGAGAATTTGCTTCTTCATGATTCATCTCCTTTCTTGGCCTTTTTTTATTGCGCGGGTCCCATGGATCCGGCGTATGTTGGATTTCCATTCTCATCTTTCCCCACCGTCAACGCGGGGGAATCGGGACGCAGATGAAAATCCAGTTCTTCCAGCGGAACATGCGGTCCAACGTTCACATAGAGAGGATCTTCGCCGATGCTGTCCAATTCATACGCGCCTCCTTCAAATGCAATTCCGCCTAAACCGTCCGCATCTTCTCCCGGGGGATCGAAAAAGATACAATTTCGCGCTTCCAAAAGACCGCCCGCTCCTCCAGAATCAAAATCGTCCGAATGTTCGCCGGCGTGGATGATGCAATTTACAACAATCACTGTGGAAAGATCTTCATTCTCCATGATGTCGCTGTCCCAATCGTAAAAATCGCAATTGATGAAGGCAAAAGTGTTGTTGTCCTCGATATCGGTGGCGTCATCGCCGCCGCGGGCAAAAATGCAATTGCGAAAGCGGATCATCTCGCTGAAGTCATCGGGCGCTCCGTCATCATAAAAACCGGCGCTGCTCGTCGACGTATCCACTCCCGACTCGCAGCCTACAATCCATAAATTGCGAAATTCAACATTGAAAACGTCTGCATTGATGTCCATTCCTTCATCGGCGAAATTAATCACAGTGAAGCCGTCGATCAAAACATCCGAGGCTTGAATCCGAAAACAATTGTTCGATATATACCAGGCTTCTCCATTCAAAATAGAAGCCGTCGTCGGATCCATCCCCGGCCCGGCGCCTTGCAGCGTGATTCCTTCCAACTCGGGTGAAATGATGAAGGCGGAATCGTTGCCGGGATCGGCCCTCATTACATCATATTCGCCTGGAGCGAAAATGACTATCCCGCCGGCGCCTGCTTGTTGGATGGCGGCGTGGATGTCATCACCGGGGCTCACGTTCACAGTGGCCTGCCCGGAAACGCTCAATGCCGTTCCCAGGATCAAGAGTAAAATGATGGTAAATCTTCTCCCTTCTTTCATTCTTTTTTTTCTCCTCCCTGTTTTAGGCGCTTGAATACGCCTAAAGGATTTTTGTGGGCGGCTCCGACGGAATTCCACAAAAGGAGAAAAATGCCGCTGCAAAAACAGTAACAATTTCCTTCAGTTGACGGCGTTCCAGGTCTTGAGCCACCCATTTTATCCCACCATAGATGAGTAGATTTGTCTGTAGGCAAAAGTCTATTTTTTTTGTGAGACAATGTACGCAAAGTTTGTAGGCAAAATGCCTACATGCGATGGGAATGGTTGGAAAAAGATTATTTACGTATAAATAAAAGTGGCATAATGCACAAAAATGCATCTAATTGCAGCCAAATCGAGAGAGGGCGATTTTAAGTGTACACGATAATCTTAATCAATACTTTTCTGGATTCATTTCATACCTGAAAAGACGAATCGAAATCACTTTTCTAGCGGAATTTAATGGTCCGATTTTTGGTTAACAGGTTCACTCAATCCCAAATCGACGGCATCGCGCGCCATCAAAACGCGATCGTTTGAATCCGATAGAATATTAAAGTCAAGAATCAAATGTTCCCCCTTCTCTTCAAAACCTTTCTCCACTGTAGTTAGATTGAATCAAAAGTATTCTCAATTCAGATTTCGAGAGGTTTAAAATGTCTCGATTATTCGTTTTCTCGTTTATCTTCATTTCTTATTCGGCGATAGCGCAAAATGATCCCATTTGAAATTTACAGGCCTTTTTATTCGTGAAAACGTGAGAAATTCTTGAAGAAACGTTGACATGAAGCATTTTTTATGAGGAAATTGGATGGTATCAAAAAAAACGAGGAGATTTTTCAAATCAAATGGGAAATTCCGGGTTAAGGGAGGATGATCGGAAAATGAGAAGATCGCTGCATTCCTTCACCCTGATCGAACTATTGATCGTCGTCGCGATTATTGGAATCCTCGCCGCCATCGCGGTTCCCAATTTTCTCAATGCACAGGTGCGCGCCAAAATCGCCCATGTCGAATCCGACTTTAAAGCGCTCCAAACTGCGCTGGAATCCTATTACGTAGATAATAACACGTACCCTGTAGACTCAGACAACTCCTGGCAAATCGGATTGATCATGCTTACGACGCCGGTGTCTTATATAACGGCATTTCCCCGTGAACCGTTTGTGCGTACGGATCAGGCCTACATCGCCGGGGCCGGCGACTCTTCTTCGGCGCCTTTTTACGAAATGGGGACCGATACGACATGGGAGCGGCGCAGTCCCAATCCCAACCAGCGACGCGGCGGAACCTGGTCGCTCACATCGACCGGCCCGGACGGCGAAGACAGCACAGGCGGCCAATTGGATTGGCCGTGGGGCACGAACTGGTACGACTTCGACGCGAGCAACGGCCTTCATTCATGGGGCGACATCTTTTGGATGGGCGGTGATTATATGCATGGAACATGGACGCGCAACGGAATCCCCAAT
>JAFGTC010000043.1 GCA_016934335.1 Candidatus Omnitrophota bacterium
GGAGAAAGGGGCGTCGTCAATAAGAGAGGGTAAGTATCTTGCTCCCGTTCGGTTATGATGGAATGAGAAACGACGCCCGGCAGAACCAGGACGATCACCGCCAATTCAGCCGCCAGCAGCAAGTAGAACAACCGGCGGCCTACCGGCGTGACGGGATCCTCGAACTGAGTGGATGACCATGCCAGACAAAGGATCAAACTGGCAAAAATCAGCAGCAGCCCCATCAATCCCCAGAATCGAAAACTCCGCGAAGAGCGCATGAATTCTCGCAGGATGATCGGATTCGAATAGAACCAATCAAGAATGTTCGCCAATGCTTGAGAAACTCGACCGGCTAACGAGACGGAAGGCGCATCATTCGGATGTGGGGATTCAAGAATTTTTTCCTGCATAGTATGAAATCGAAATCGGTACAGGGATTGAATCGCTTATTTATTTAATATGTAGGGAAATAGAGCGGAATTGTCAAGCGGAGTATAAAAAAAGCCGCCCCTCCGAGAGATCGACGGCTTTTAACATCACGAAGAAAATTAGTGGAATTAGGAGGCGATGGCGGCGTCCAATGCTTCAACGAGAGCTTGTTTAGAAGTAAAGCCGATCCATTTGTTGACGGTTTCTCCGCCCTTGACGATCATAAGCGTTGGAACGCTCATGATTCCAAAACGCGTAGCTAATTCCTGGTTGTTATCGACGTCGACGGTGGCTACTTTGGCGCGTCCAGCGTATTCTTCAGCCAATTCATGAACAATCGGGGCTATTTTCTGGCAGGGGCCGCACCATGACGCCCCAAAATCGACCAGGACGGGTATATTGGACTTCAAAACTTCCGTTTCGAAACTGTCGCCCGTGATTTCAATCGTATTTGACATATTTCTCTCCTTAAACGGATAAGTATAGCGGTTTAACATTCGAATAAATTTATGGAAAAATTGTACCTGATCCATCCAGGTTCATCAAGTTGACTATAGAGTGGATTTTGTAGTAATACAGGCGCTCTCCACCTTTTTAATTGGAAGGGGAGGTGAGGTCATTCCGCTGCTGATTGGGGAGGCGCGTTTTGGAGGAAGACTCGGCGGTTAATGGAGTCCTGAGGGGGGATGCGCGAACCTCCCTCCTCAGGACGATGAAGACATATTCTATGGATTTATTTCGTTAAATTTTCAATCAGATAAAGACCCGTCTTGCCGGCGGCGATGAGATCGAGGTCGCCGTCGTAATCGATATCGACCGCTTGCATGTTCATGCCCGCCCCGATATTTTCGTCATAGGTGATAATCTGTTTGATGAACTGCGGATCGGGGCCTTTCACAATTTTGTACCAGAAGATGCAGAGCGGCTCCATGGCCCCTGGATCGCCTCCGTTGTGGCCGCGGTAGCGCTTGCCGGCGATCAGATCCTTGGTTCCGTCGCCGTCGAGGTCGACCAGCAACGGGCAGTGAATCTGTGAATAGGTCTTGTCAATGGTTTGAGGAATCCAGGCCTGCCGCCCGGCGCTGTCTCGGGTCTGCTCCAGCCAATGCAGGCCGAAATCATGCGCATACCCATAAATAACATCGGGAAGGCCGTCCAGATTCAGATCTTCGACTTGGAAGGGAATACTGGTGTGATGAGCGTGATAGTTGCCATGCCATTTCCATTCCTGCGTTTGAGGATGAAGAGGGCATTCATACCAACCGGACGGCGTGAGGATGTCATTGCGGCCATCCGTATTCACGTCGCCGCATCCCATGCCGTGGCCGCGGCCTTCGACGCCAAAAACGCGCCGTTCGAAGCCGCTTTCGCTTTTGTCCATGCCGACATAGGCGAAGTAGGTTGGAGGCGCGCTTTCGTCGTACCTGTTAACAAGAATATCCTGGCGACCGTCGTTATCGACGTCGCACAACAGGATGGCTTCGGTGGAGGGGAGATCGTCCGCGATAATGTGTTTTTCCCATATTTGATCGCCTTGAGGCGGGGCGGGATTTTCATACCAGGCCAAAATGGGGGAGAACCAGCCGCCAGTTACAATGTCCGGCCAACCGTCCCGGTTCACGTCCATAGCCCATTCGCCGTAGTCGCTCTGATATTCGCCGTTCACTTCGCAGACGCGCAGCTGATGCCGCTTCCAGTCGGGCGCTTCGTACCAATAGGAACCGCAGGTGATGTCCAGTTTTCCATCCCGGTTGATGTCGGTAATGCACGTTCCTTCGCTCAAATCGGCGCCCAGTTGGCGGGTTTTGAATTGGATCGAGGACTGCGCCGCTTTGTATTGCGGCTTCAGGTCTTTGATTTTGATGTTGCGAAATTCAACGACTTGATCCTTCAGCGCTTCGCCGCCATGAAACTGCAGACCGATGCGTCCTTTCTTCGATCCTTCCAGACGAACATCCGTCACTTTCTGGCGGTTGAGATAAACGACGATATGATCCTTGACGCAGACGATAAACATTTCATTCCAGCCTTTTTTATGCAGATTCTGGCTGGCCGGCGCATGGCGGAAAACGCTGCCGGTGGGAAATTTTTCGTCAATATCGGAAATTTGGATTTCGTATCCGTATTGGGATGGCCGGCCTTCGACGCCTTTCGGCATGCGGATGCCGACGCCGCTGTTGCAGTTGGGCGTCATTTTGAATTCCAGGTAGAGAGAAAAATCATCCCACTCTTCGTTGGTAAACAACCAGGAATCTCCACCGGTCGCCGGATCCTGTTTACCGGTCAGAACGCCTCTCTCTACGCTCCAAAGACCGCTCCATTGCATCGTCCATCCGCTTGCGTCTCTGCCGTTGTAAATGGGCGTGTAGCCGGAAGCATCCGGATACTGCGCCGCCGCCGGCAGCGCAAGCGCCGTCAGTCCAATGAGCAGCGCCATCCATGCCGATCCGTTGATAAGACCAAATCGCTTCACGATCAGACTCCTTTCCTTTTGGGAAAAATCAAAATTATGCTTCCTATGGTACAGGAAGATCAGCATCGCCGGTAGGCGTTGAAAACGCTCAGTACCCTATCGCACAGCCGTCTTTCCGAGGATCGGAACCGGCGAAATAGCGCATGGGCTCTTCCTCCCGCCAAATGGCTTGATAGCCTCCATACATGCCGGTCCCCGTCGAGGCGATTTGATGCCCCATCTCTTCCAGGCGCTTGGCCGTTTCTTCCGGAATTTCCGCTTCCAAGCCGACGCTGCCGCCCCCGCTTTTTTTTTGACCCCATGGATCAGTGCTGCCGAAATGTTGGGCGCGCGGCTGTTCGCCCGCTTGCTGGGGGGACATGTGAAAATCGATCAAGTTCATCAAGACCTGCGCGTGCCCCTGCGGCTGCATGTCCCCGCCCATCACCCCGAAGGCGCATTTCGGGCGCCCCTCCCGCGTGAGAAATCCGGGAATGATAGTGTGGAACGGCCGTTTATGCGGCTCGAGCGCGTTTCGATGCCGTGGATCGAGATTGAAGGCGCGCCCCCGGTTTTGCAAACAGAATCCCAGGCCGGTCGGAACTTCGCGCGAACCGAATCCCCAGTAAATGCTTTGGATCAACGAGACCATGTTCCCTTCGCCGTCCGCGGCGCAGAGGTAAATGGTATCGCGCGAGCCGTCCAATTCACCCGGCTTGACATTGACCGCCGCTCGTTTGGGATCGATCAACTTCGCCCGCTCCCGCCCGTATTCCTTGGATATCAGCCATTCGAGCGGCACGTCCGCGTGCTCCATGTCCGCGTAATAAACGGCGCGATCTTCGAAAGCCAGTTTTTTGGCTTCGATGAAGAGATGCAGATGTTCGGCCGAATTGGGCGTCAGCGCGCCGATGTCAAACTCACCCAGCATGTTGAGCATTTGCAGCGCGGCGATTCCCTGGCCGTTGGGCGGAATTTCCCATACGTCGCATCCGCGGTAATTGGCGCAGGCCGGTTCCACCCAGTCGGCGGAATGCTCTTCAAAGTCGCGCAGGGTGAAATAGCCGCCTCGCTCCTTCGAATAGTTGACGATGCGTTCGGCGATCTCGCCGCGGTAGAATTCGTCCGCGCCGCCGCGAATCAATGTTTCATAAAATCGCGCCATGTCGGGATTCGCAAAAACCTGTCCGTATTTCGGGGGCTTCCCGTCTTTCAGATAAGTTTGAGCGGCGTTGGGAAATTCGCGGAAACTTTCATCCGAACCGCGGAAATAGCCGCCGATGATTTCTGTAACGACGAAGCCTTCCATGGCGTACTGCGCCGCGGGCGACAAGACGTCTTTGAATGTAAGTTTTCCAAAACGCTTCTGCAAAGCATCCCATCCGCTGACGCATCCGGGAACCGACCAGGTATGCGGTCCTAATTCGGGAAGGCTGTCCGTATAGCCGCGGCTCCTGGCTCGTTCGAGATTCCATTCAAACGGGGAGCGCCCGCTGGCGTTGAGACCGTACAGTTTCTTGTCTTTTTCGATCCAAACGATGGCGAAAAGATCGCCGCCCGGCCCGCAGCTCATCGGTTCGACGACGCCCATCATGGCGCTCATGGCGACGGCGGCGTCGATGGCGTTGCCGCCCGATTTCAAGACGTCCACGCCGGCGAGGGCGGCCAGGGGCTGGCTGGTTGCGCATACGCCCCGGCGGCAGGCCAGCGTCGACCGGTCCCGGTTGCGGCCGCGCAGCCGGCCGGCGTCGATCGATGCGGGGGATCCCGCGATAGTATCAGTCATCGGTTCAATGTTCATGCTTGAATATTTCGCGGAGCTGAACGCCCGCGATGGGTTCCATTGTGACATAAGCCCCAATCCTGCGCCAGTTAGAAAAAAATGCCGCCTTTTCATTGAATCGCACCTCGCCCATTCGTTTTTATCTATGGTATCAAAAAAGAGGATCGTCTAATATGTTGAAACTGGAAAAAAACCGAGCCGCTTTGCATGAGTTTTTGATGAGGGAAAATTGAAGCAAGTCCACAAGTCGCACAACTATAACCGCCGATCGTTTTTCGCCGCCTGCGCCGGCGGCTTCATGTCCATGTCCTGCGCGGATATGAAGCAAGGCCGATTCTATATGCCGCCGGCGGACGCGAGCGCCTTGTCGCTATACGATCATGCCGATCCTCCCACTCTCGATCCGGCGAGATCGTGGGGCTGGCTGGACGGCCGGCTGGCGGGTCTCGTGTTTTCCAATCTGGTGCGCTTCGATCGGCAGGCGAAC
>JAFGTC010000044.1 GCA_016934335.1 Candidatus Omnitrophota bacterium
CGCGGCGAAAAAAGGGGGATTGCTTATCAGCGCATCAAACGGCTCGACTCCTGTCATGTCCGATCTGGCGTCGCATGTTCGAAATAGGATATTGGAGAGAGGCGCGTGGATCTGTTCCTGCAGGGAAGCGAGGCGCCGGTTCGCCGCTTCGATGACGGCCGGATTGATGTCGATCCCCAGGATTTTACGGCAGTCCGGATATTTCCATTTTACATAAAACGAAAGATAACCTGACCCGCATCCGACGTCCAATACGCTGTCCTGCGGCTGGAGACGCACAAACCGGGCCAATTCCTGACTTTCCCGGCAGGGCCGCAGCGCATCGAAAAACGGCTCAATAGATTGATTCTTCATGCTTTATATTTTATGTCGCGGGTAAGGTTCTTTGAAGGAACGGCAACGAGGAATCGTTTTCTCTCAGAAAAAAGAGAAAAAATGAACATTTTTTTTGATGCGGGATCGCGAATTCGCCGGTTGAAAGAGGCGTTAATGACGGCGAAATATTTTCAGGAAAGCGCGTCTATACAATATCCTGTTCCGCGTCAGTCTTCATCGTCGGGAGTTTGCAAGTCGATATATTCATCCAGATGGCATTTCTGAAAAAGGTTCTGCAGGGTTTGGTTGACGATCACCCGGAACCGCCCTTTCTTCTTGTCGATTTCCGACTTGGTTTTAACCACCACTCCGATTCCAAAACTGTCAATATATTGAATTTTGGAAAAATCCAACACAATGTTCTTCGCGCCCTCTTTAAGCGCTTGATCGATATGGCGCTGCAAACCTTGCGCGTTCGTAATAATTAAATCCCCGATGGCAATGATCTGGTGATTTTCCTTTTCGCGCTTTTCTTTGATTAGGAGACCTTCCGTCCGCATTAGCTCGCCTTCCTGGAAATTTGACCGATTTTACGGTGTTTCGCTCGAATATTATTCGCCTAAAAATAATTCAGTGTCCAGTGATAAATAGAGGTTTTTCAAAAATTTATACCGTAAATGATTCTTGATTATGATGAATGCGATTCGCATTTACGATGAAGGGGGAATATATCACAGAAAATTATTCCTAACAATACGTGGATGGGGATAAACGCCTGGCTGAATAAATCCCAGTCCAAACGGCCCAAATCGGGATGCCAGACCAGAGTCCAACATAACCCCAAGAGCGAACAGAAAAGAAGGTAGATCTGAAATGGAGAATGGATCCTTTTTCGAAGAAGAATCAAAAGAGGGATTTCGATGGGCAGACATTGAAAAAAACTGCTTTTCCAATGGAAATAAGCCAAAAGTTCCCAATGAGCCAGAGAGAAAAAAGTGAATAATTGGCCTTTGCGATTGATCTGAAAGAGAGGCGTAAGCCGCGATATATCCAAATCCAATCCCTCTCTCGGCAGCAAAAGTAAAAATAAGAGATAAAAGGCGATGAAGCCGAGAAACGGCCCGAGAAATTCCCACGGATTGATCCGGGAATCGCGCCTCATAATCCAAAATAAGGCGGGAAGATAAAATAAGGCGAGCATGTGGCATAGAGCCGCAAGAAAAAAGAACAGAGCGGCCGGCCAAAAACTCCATTGGCGGTTTAGGAATCGCTCCACCGCCAAAAACGTGAGCAGCAGAAAAAAATTGACCCAGGCGTAACTTTCCACTTCGCCCACAAAAACCAGAAACGATCCCGCCGCTATGTTGGTGAAAAGAAATAAGGGGCGGCGGCGGATGGCGTAAAGAACTTGGATCGCCATCCCCCCGGCCAGCGCGCTGCTGAAGGCAATGGCGTTCCATGCGCGCCACCCGAAAGGCTCGAAAAAGGTGTAGATCGTTTTATGGATAATCGTAGTCAAGACGGAGTGCATCAGGACGACCCACCCCTTGAGCGTCAGTTCCTCGGTATAATGGCCGTCGCCTGCATAGGGGAGAATCCATTCGAATCGGCCGAGATAATAGAGCAGGGAAGCCAGCGCCAGCGTGAGGGGAATCCGGATCGCGCAAAAACGAACGGCGCGAGCCCATCGACGGTCGTGTGAACGTGGAGGAGAAGCGGATTGGATTTGCATGCAGGCGCCTGTGCCAAAAAATCGTCAAAAATGAATCGCTGAAATCATAGCGTCATTTCCAAAGATTCGGAGAGGAACGGACTCTGCTGCGGGTATTACGAATTGTCTAATTTGTTCAGAAAATCGGGCAGCCTCATCGTGGCGCTTTGATGCTTCGAATACGAAGAGCGATAGCGGTAGATGCTCTTATAAAAGTCGCAGTCTCGGCAAACGGGATCAAAATGGCCCGCTTGTTGTTTTTGGATCAACGCCATGTAAGCGCCGTTTCGAGTGGATAGAATCTCTTTCAAGGGAGTCGTTCGTAAATCGCCGATTCGCAATGTTGCGTCAACGTCGCGGCAGGCGCAGGCGTTGACGATGCCGTCCGCCATGACCAGCCATCGATAAAAAATCAACGAACAGGCGCCTTGTTTATAAACCCGGCGCTCGTCGCCCAACTGAATGTCCAGCCCTTTCACGTCCTCCGGCGTGATAGAGCCCCCCCAGTTGTTATAAATCCGCGATCGCCGGATTTGGACACGGTGTTTTCGCCGTAATATCTGCATTAATTCAATCAGGCGGCTGTTTGGTTGAATGGCGGGATGGGAATAAGTTCTCCAGCCGATCTCGATGCAAGCATGGCGCGATGGAAAGTGTTCGATCAAGGTTTCAAGATTGTTCAACAATCGCCGGTAGGAAGCGGCGTTGCTGCGCGTCAATCGAATGAAACTCTCTTCGTCATGCCCGTAAATGCTCAATACCAGCTCATTTAACTTCTTTAATTGGAGCAGTTGAAGAATCTCTTCTTCGTTCGGAATAACGAAATTGGTAAAAAAAGAGTAACTTTGCGCCGATTTGTGATTGTCGAGATGGCGGGTTTTTTCTAAAAAATGCTTGTCCATAAAGACGTCGCCGGTCAGCGGCGTCAGCGCGAATCGTCTGAATCCCATCTGCGCCGCCTGTTCGATGACGTCAAAGAAAAACTCGTTTGACATCGACGTTCGAGGCTGCGCTTTTTTTCCATACGCGCAGAAGCGGCAGTTCAGATTGCAGAGACTGCTGGTTTCGACGGTCAGAGTATGAAACGGATCGGGGATATAGGAGCGATCGAGACGGCGATTCCAATTCAAGGATAAAAAATCCCGAACATAATAAAATATTTCAAGAGGCTTGTTCAACATGAAGAAGGCGCGCAGGATCCCTTTTGGATAGTATGCTTCTATGACGATTCTATTCTAATGGATCGCCGCGATTTATCCAACTTATTTGATGTTGCGTTCACTATTCTTTTTAATGAGAAAGATTCTTTTCTGTTCTCCGTGGATAAACTCGTGAAGCAAACTATTGATTTGAGTCAGTTTGGGCTACTATAGATTTATTATGCAATCGCGAAATTTTCTTCTCTATCTCAAAGCTTTGATATGGTCGATTTTTGTTTCGTATACGCCGTCGACCGTGTCGGCGATCGCCTCCTGCCTGCGTGAGCGGCGCGTGTTGAGCGAATATCCCGAATTTCAGGATACGCATCTCGGCGAGGGACTGCGCTTTATCATCGAGCGGCTGCAGCGCAAAGAGGATTGCGACCTGTTGGCCTCTTGTCTGGAAACCGTCAAGAAAAGCGCGCCGTCGATCATCTACCGGAACATGGTGATCGAAGTGGGGCATTACGTGACCGCCAAACAGCCGCTGGGCGATGTAACCGAAGATTGCGCCGGCGTGGTCTACTGCTTGGAATCGGAAATGATCCATGTAATATTTCTGAAGCCCGACAGCACCTTGTCCGATCAGAAAGTGCATCCTTTCCAAATTATGCCTGTTTATACCTTGACGGTGCCTGATCCTAGTTCGTAGAATCGCGTGATCGATAATTTTTGCGTGTTGGATCATTTTTGCATAATTGATAATTTGATTGATGATTCCTGATTGTGCGCGCCGGTCTCCCGGCAAGTTCGATCCCGATGTAGGAGAATTCTATGAAATTTGCGATCTGTAACGAGACTTTTCAAGATCAATCCTGGCAGGAGGTCTGCGCCTGCGCAGGCCGGTGCGGCTATGACGGCGTCGAATTGGCGCCCTTCACTCTGGGGAAGCTGGTCGACGATCTTACGGCGGCGGAGCGGAGCGATATTCGCAAAATCGCCGAGGACGCCGGCGTCGAAATCATCGGTCTGCATTGGCTGCTGGTCGTTCCGAAAGGCGTGGACAAAACCCTCCATATCAACTGCCCCGACGCTTCGATTCGCAAACAGACCCAGGATTATTATAAGGAACTGATCCGCTTTTGCGCGGAGTTGGGCGGGTCGGTCATGGTGCATGGTTCGCCCAAGCAGCGCGATTGGACGCCGGTCGATTTTTATTACGACGTCTTCCAGCGAGCCGTCGAATTCTTCCAAGGCTGCATGGATTTGGCCCAAGAGTGCGGCGTGACCATCTGCTTTGAGCCGCTGACTCATGCGGAAACCAATTTCATCAATTGCGCGCGGGACGGCATGGAACTGATCAAGGCGGTCGACCATCCCCATTTCCAATTGCATCTGGACGCGAAAGCCATGTGCGGGGGCGAGTATGATCCGCCCGCCCGGGTCATCCATCAATATAAAGACGTCTTGAAGCATTTTCACGCCAACGACCGCAACCTGCGCGGCCCCGGAACCGGCGACGTCGATTTTCATCCCATCGCCCAAGCCTTGAAAGAAATTCAATACGGCGGCTATGTATCGGTCGAAGTATTCGACTATAAGCCCGACGGCGAGACGATCGCTCGTGAAAGCATCGACTATTTAAAAAGCGTTTTTTCATAATGGAAATCCGAACAACAATCCATTAAAAATAAAAGGGGAGAAAAAAATGTTTGTTTCCAAAAAGACAATCGGTTGTGCTGCGATGTGGACGCTGGCGGCTCTTCTGATGGCCTGTGCGGCTTTCGCCTTCGATCCGAAGGGGGAAATTTTCGTCTATTCGGGCGCCAAAGCGCGCGACAACTGTCCGGTGACTGTCGCCATTCCCGGTGATTCCCCTCTCTTGGAAGCGGCCAAATCGGGACAGCCGCTCCAGGCGGTCTGCGGGGATCAATCGGCGCCTGTAGCCGTGCTTCCCGCCTCCAACGGCCTGGAACTGGGATTTGTCGTGAACGGCATGAAGGCATGGGAGACGCGCATCTATCAAATCGTCGCCGGTGAAGCCTATGCCGCCGATCCCGTCGCCTTCAAAGAAGGCAAGGAGAAAATCGAGATCACAATCGGAGGCAAGCCGTTCACAACCTATGATTGGTCGACGGTGGAAGGCAAAAAAATGTGGCCTATCTTTTACCCGTTGTTCGGACCGGACGGCCAACGCATGACGCGCGGCTTCCCCATGGAAAAATTCGAAGGCGAACGGGAAGATCATCCCCATCATCAATCGCTGTGGGTGTCGCACGGCGATATCAACGGCGTGAACTTCTGGAATATGACCGCCGACCACGGATATACGAAGCAGAAAGGATTTTCTTATAAAGCGTCACCCGCTGCGGGGCGATTGTGCTCCCATATGGATTGGACGGATCATGAAGGCGTCATCGTTTTTGAAGAAGAGCGCATCGTCACGATTTGGGGAACGCCGGAATCCGGTCGCATGATCGACTTCGACATGACCTTCAAAGCAAACGAGGGCGATGTGAAATTCGGCGATACCAAAGAGGGCGGGCTGATCGCGTTGCGCGTTGCCGCGACCATGCGTGAAAAACAGGACGAAGGCGTTCCGGGCGGGACCATCACGAATTCGGCCGGCGGCGTCGGCTCCGGCGAATGCTGGGGAAAGCCGGCCCCGTGGTGCGATTACAGCGGTCCGGTCGGCGATCTGACCGCGGGATTGACGATCATGGATTCGCCGGCCAATCCTCTCTATCCCATGCGCTATCATGTGCGCGATTATGGACTCTTTGGCGCCAATCCCTTCGGATTGTCTTATTTCATCGATAAAACGAAAGATGGCAGCCGGGTGTTGAAGAAGGGCGAATCCTGGCATATGCGCTTCCGGGTTTACATCCATGCGGGAGATGCGAAAGCGGGTCGAGTGGCGGAAGCCTACGAGAATTTCGCCGACGCCCCCCTCGTCAAAGTTCAGTAACCCGGCCGTGATCATCCGTGTATCCAATCCCTGGCAGAATCTCACAGACCTGCCAGGGATTATTTTTGTTACTAAAATGATGCTGGATTCTTTTTATAATAGATAGATAATTCAGAGAGAACGCACTACTGTGATCGATATCCTGATCGTAAATTATAATTGCGCCGGACCTCTTCAAAAACTGTTGGATGCGCTGACGGCGCCGCCGAACGCTGCGTTGACGAAACGCCTGCGCTGTCAGATTACCGTCGTCGATAATGCTTCAACCGACGGCAGCGCCGGGATGGTTCAGAATCAGTTTCTGGCCGTGCAAGTGATCGAACGCCCCGAAAACGACGGCTATTCCGCAGCGGTGAACGAGGGGTTGGCGTCGACGAAGGGCAGTGAAATTCTTCTGTTGAACAGCGACGTTCTTATCCAGTTGGAGACGGTCGCCCAACTGAGCCGCATCTGGGAGCGGCTCGAATTCCCCGCCATTATCGGTCCCTTACACTTGGAGGAAGATGAATTTCCTCAACTCACCTGGGGATCTTATCCCACGCCCAAGGCGGAGGCCCGCCGCCGCCGTCTGGATCGCGCCCTTGCCAATCGGGAGGCCTGGGCGAAAAAAGCGGCGCTGGCGGAATCCTGCCGGACTCGAAAAGTCGATTGGGTTTCCGGCTCCTGCATGTTTTTCCCCCGCTCGGCGGCCATGGAAATTGGGCCGTGGGATCAGAATTTCTTTCTCTTTTTCGAAGACATCGATTGGTGCCTCCGCGCCAAAGAAAAGGGATTGGACGTCTACCATACCTCAGAAGCGCGGATCACGCATCTTCACGGCGCCAGCGTCGATCAGGATCCGGATTTCGCCGAACTCGAATATCGGCACAGCCAATGTTATTTCACCAAAAAATATTTCGGCTCGCTTCGCCTGCTGCAGCTCCGGTTTTTCCTGACGTTCAAATTCATGGGGCGCTGGTTGATCGGGGGGCGCTCCGGATTCGATCGGTCTACGTCCTGGCAATGCTTCCGCGAAGCGTGGCGTTCTCCCGGCGCGTAGGTGGATGGTTCCATGCCGGCGTCTTTCTCCATACTGCATGTCGTGGCTTCCCTGCAGGGGGGGGCGGCGCAGCAGATTTTTCACCTCTCCCGGGCGCTCCGGGAGCGAGGCCATTTCGTTGCCGTCGCCTCGCCCGGCGACGATCCTTCTCTGCAGAAGCGCTTTCAATCCGCCGGCGTCTCTTTTTATGAGGCGCCGCTTGATTCACCGTTTCCGGCGGAAGCCGTCCTCAAATTGAAAACAATACTGGAGAGCCGTCATTGGACGCACATGCACGTTCACGGCCACCGGGCCGCCATGCTGGGGCGCGCCGCCGCCTGCTTGATGCGGAATGCGCCGCCCGTCGTTTATACGGTGCATGGCTACCATCCCCCTTATTACTCGAATCGTTTTTCTCAAAAAATCGTGAACGGCGTCGAAGCCCTTCTTCTTCCTTGGACGCGGGCCTACATCGCCGTCTCGGAAAGGACTCGAATCGATCTTCTCGCCGCTCTTCCCCGCGCGAAGGGGCGCTGCGCCGTCATCGAAAACGCAATCGCGCATCCGCCGATCCCGGATGACGACCGAATCCGGCTGTCTCGGCGAGTGCGCGAACAATGGGGGATTCCGCCCGAGGCTTTCGTGGTGGGAACGGTCGGGCGGCTGCAGTGGCAAAAATCGATCAGCCGGCTGGTGTATGCGTTCCGGCGCATTTGCGATCACTATGAAGACGCCTTCCTGCTGATTGTCGGCGACGGCCCCAAGCGGTCGTTTCTGGAACATTTAGCAGGCTCGCTGGGGGTGGGGGAGAAATGCATATTCACCGGCCACCAGAACGATCCTATGCCGTTTTATCCCGCGATGGATCTGTTTGTTCTTTCTTCTTTGTGGGAAGGATTGCCGCTTACAATTTTAGAATCCTGGACGGCCCATACCCCCGCTGCGGCCACCAAGGCGCCCGGCACGGAAGATTTGATCGAGGATGGAGTGACGGGATTTCTGGCGGAAAATTCCATCGAAGGAATTGCCCAAGTCATTCAACGCGTGCGCTCTCAAGTCGATCTGATTCCGCAGATAGTGCGAAATGCCGAAAATGAGTTGACCCGGCGATACGCGCTGGAACAGATGGCGGCGCAAACGGAGCAAATCTATCGGCAGACTTTCGTGGAAGCCGCGCCGGGATTATGAAAAACCGTCTCATATCGATGATTTGCGGGTTGAGCGGCGAACC
>JAFGTC010000045.1 GCA_016934335.1 Candidatus Omnitrophota bacterium
CCGAAATTCAAAAAACTTCGGAGAACGCGCTTTGCGTGACGCATTTCGCCGGCTCCAACGCGCTGGCCCTGCTTTGCATGGCGGTGCTGGAAGGCGACGCCGAAGACATGGCTGATCAGATGAACCTGCGCCACGACCGCATGATTCCTCCCGCAGGCGAAGGCTACGGCGGCTACTGCGTTCCTAAAGACGGCCTGTTTCTAGCGTTTGTCCTGTCGCTGGGCAACGAAGTGAAACTGCGTCAAATGGGCATCCCCGAACGCTGTCACAGCGGCGTCATGAAACTCGCCAAGGAATGCCTGTTGCACCAGAATCAGTTTGGCAGTCATTTCGAATGGCAGCGTTGGGCCGCCGAAAAATTGTTGGCGTACGATTCTCTAAAAAATTATTTCGACATCCAAGACGATCTGCTCGTCTTTCATATCAACAAAATCGCGCGCGCCGTGGAGAACCTGGGCCAGCCCTGGCATGAAACCACGGAAGGATCCAAACTGGTCGCCAATCTGGCGGCGCAGTGGGGCGTCGACAAGATGATTATCCGCGCGGAGCAGGTCAACCGATTTATGGTTTTCTATAAAGCCTGGATGATCTATGACGCTCTGCGGGAAGCGCGTGAATACGACAAAGCCTGCGCGGCGGAAAAAGACGCGGTCATCGCCCTTTCGGCGGAATACAAGCCCGTGCAGGACATCCGCTTTTCCACCGGCCTTCGTTTGTTTGAAATTCTGGCGCAGACCGGCGACCACTTGATGCATTCGCTGGATGAAGAAGGCCAGAACCTGGCGCACTTGATGTTCAACGGCTTCGATCCGGACACCGACCACCCCGTCGGCAAACGGACGCTGCAGCAGGTCTTCAAGGCGCTGCGCATCGACAAACCCACGGAGGAAGATTACAAGCGGCTGAAGGAAGCGTTTCCGCCGCACGAGGCTCCCGGCGACATCATCATGAGTTCGGTGACCATGTCCTCCATTCAGGATATGCTTCACTATACAACCGACACCAAACTGGAAGAGATCGCCACACAGATCCAGGTCGTCCTCAGCGACTACGGACTCAGCGAAGATCAGATTCGCGCCAACGCGACAGTCTTCGGCGGCCATCTTCGCCAGTGGGCGGGCATCCGCGAACTGCCCAAGGAGGAGCAGGACGAACTGATTCAAAACATCGGCGGCAATATCCACGCGCTGGTTCTTCAGATGCGCGGCCCAGGTCGCGATTACGAAAAAGACATTCAAGGCATCGACGTGCTCAACGCGGGGATCGACTTCCCGCAGATTCTCGAGATGCTCGACGACATGCCCAAAGTCATCGCTCTTATGCGCAACGGCAATCCGCACAGCGCCCTGGCCATCACCGACGGCGCGGCGGGGCGGGCGCGGCGTCTGTTGACCTATTTGGACGTCCAGATGTTCTTCGCCGCCTGCGACCAGATCGGCCGGCGCGGCGTCTATCGGGCGATCGGACTCGGCCGGCGCAACATTGAACGTCTGCGCGAAGAAATGCAGCGCAAACGCGAACGCGCGGTCAACCTGTATCAAGCGATGTGCGCCGTTGCAGACGCCGCTCCCGATCAGCAGCAGCAAGCCGCCGACAAGGCGTTGGCGCTGTACCAATACCTGCGCGAAGCGATCACCGCCTCGGATGAAGCGGGGCAAGCGCTGCGAGAAGAAGAAAAAATGAAGCGCTACGGCAAGTGGAAGCCGCGCTATTATCACATCAGCCAAACGCTCACTACGATCAGCGCCGGTCTTCCGCTGCAGCGACTCGATTTCGGCGCCTGGCTGGCGGGAATCGGCGGCCTGTTCGCCGTCATCGGGCAGCCCCTCAGCGAAATCAAAGCCAAAAAGGCGGTTTGGGAGAAAGCGCTTCACACGCTGGCCAAGTACACGGACGCGGAGGAAGCGTCGGAAGTGAAAGGGTGCAGCGAGGAGCAGCAGGCGGATCTATTCAAACATATCGTCCGCCCCGAATACGTGCCTGAATCGGAGCGATTCGCGCAGCAGATGCTGGTCGAATCGTCCAGCAAAGCCTGCGAAATCGCCGCGCGCGAAGCGCTCGAACGGCGCAAAGCGCTGAAGATCCGAGCGGAGCGCGCCAGGGCGTTCAACGACCGCGAGGACGGATTCCATAAAGCCTTCCAAGAAAGCAAAATCCCAGCGTTCCAACTTTCATGGGACGCCTCACAGGAATGTCTGAGCGCCATTCGCGAGAACCTTCTCCAGATTTACGCTCAGGACAGTTCCGGCGCTCAGTGGGCGGAGCGGCAATCCATAGTCAATAATACCTTCGGGCAGTACATCGGTCATACACGCGCCGTATTGACGCGCCTTTTCATGGATCACCTGCCGGAAAAAACATCAATCGAACGATCTCGCAAGCGGCGGATTTTGGAAGACGTCGCCGTTGTGTATACGGGCCGCGAACTGATTCTCGAAAACTTGAAGAAACTGATGGGCGGTTATGAGGATATGGGCGCCATCGCTCGATTGGCCGAAGCCGCTCAGGGCGACCGAGAGAAATTGAATCTTATCGCCAAGAGCATCGAAATGTTCTACATCACATTTGCTCTCGGTCAAACTCTCGAATTCGCCTTGCAGTCTCCCGACGACGTCGATCCGGCGCTTTTCTGGAAAAATGTCGTGGATTTCTTCGCGGAGTCGATCAACGACCACTGGTACAATTATTGGCCTTGGGCTTACTCGCGCGGCGTCGGATTCAACGGCATCCCCGATGGCGAAAAATACGCGATGGCGGTGGAGCGTCATGCCTGGCTGTATGGATACATGCGCCTGCTGTATATCCA
Source organism: Candidatus Omnitrophota bacterium (assembly GCA_016934335.1). Lineage (GTDB taxonomy): Bacteria > Hinthialibacterota > Hinthialibacteria > Hinthialibacterales > Hinthialibacteraceae > JAFGTC01. The sequence continues at coordinate 2,807 of JAFGTC010000045.1, forward strand.
TCGAACCGAACTGCGTTTTCGCTCCGAAGAAGACTGCGATGCGCTTTTGGGCAATTTCGCCGATCAAAAGAAAGTCATCGCCGTCGGAGCGAACGCCCCGTCAGAGAACGAACAACGCTGGCGCGCATACAACCAGCTGCGCGAAATGGCCTTCCTGCGCACTGACGGATTCGAGTTCCCGCCCGTCTTTCATGAATTCGATCCGGCGATCGTCGACGCCGATAAGCGCGTGAATGTCGTCTTCCTGTTCCCGACGGGACGTACGCACGTTTCGCGGACGCTTCGCGAAGGCCCCGCGTTGAACAAAGAGTTGCAGGGGCAAGGCCATCCCGGCGCCAATCTGCTCATCACCCGGTACAATGAATTCGTCGAAGTGAAAAGCGCATCGAAAAAAGCGCTTCTCATCACCGACGCTCATCTGTACATCAGCGAAGAAGAATTTATTCAAGCGCTGCAAAAGTACGAGCGTCTCGATTCAGCGGCCGTTCAAAAACGACTTGAGCAAGAACGGTCATGCGGCCGCTTGACGGACAAGGGCATCCGCGTCGCGGTTCGCTTCCGCCAAGACGGAAAGTCCGCGCCGGTAGTGGCCGGCTGCCTGATTCCCTTCCATGGAATCCCGGTCTATGTCAGCGGGCAATCGGAAGAAGAAGGCGTCCCGGCCACCATCCAATCGCAGGTGTATACGGACGTCACCTATGATAAATCCTTGTATCCGCAAATCTTCACTGAAGAAACCGGAGTTCAGCTGCCGCCGGAAATCGACTGGTTGAACGAATGGAACGCCGGACTCGAAGGAAAAGAAATTCTCGAGCGCATTTGTGAAGGAGATCCAGAAAAGCAATTCGCCGGCCTCCGCACGTTCGGGCTCGATCACGCCATCATCCTGATTAAAGGCGCGGCGGAATCGGGCGCCCGCAACCTGAAGGTCTTTGACGTGCAGGACGATAAAGCCCAGATCAACGAAGAAGCGTTGAAGGACGCCGCCCGCTTTGTTTATGACGTATCCCGCGGGCAAAACGTCGTCATTCAAGCGGCGATCTTCACCAATCCGGAATTGTGGGCGTCGCCGGAACTGATGGAAAGTTTCGTCAATCGCCAGATCATGGATTGGAACACGCCGGTGAATCGCGACAGCTACCCGCGCTCCCAGATTTACGGCTCGATGCGCATTGTGGCGTCATCGTCGCATCCTTCGAAAGAATACGATACGGCGTTCCCCATCTCGCTGATGAGCCTGCAGGTGGCGACTAATGTCGGACGCGGCGGCACCTTGGAGCCTCTTCTTGAAGAATACATTCAAGAGAAATTCCGCGATCAAATCCTCAAGGGATTGCACGCGCAAGGGCCCAAAGTCATGAAAGCCATGACGGCCTTCATCGAGAAATACGGCCAAGAGTGGGAAAAGAAAACCGGCAAGAAGATCGGTCAAGACTTGCGCGGCGTTTCGTACGCATGGGCCAACTATCTCATGAACGACTTTGTCATCACGCCCGTCTACAAGCGCCGCGGCCGTTTGGTCGACATCAAACCGGTGTTCGATGAAGAGGGCCGGCGCATCGGATCCATACCGATGCTGCAGGACGAGAAGGAGCGCTTCGAAGGCGAGATCATCGACTGGCAGTTCATCCTTCTCGAACCGAACGTCGGAATCGGCCTGTGGGATCGCTACAACCTGCGCGAGCAGGTTTACGAGCAGACGGCAAGCCGCCGTGAAAACCGCCCGTTTGACTGGAGCAGGATCGGTCAAAGCGATCGCATCGTGCTGCGCAATTATGTGCTCAGCGGCGAAGATTACATCAAGGCGAATTTCGGCGCTCAAGGCATCAACCGGTCAAGCGTCAATCAATCCGCTCAATAATATTGAATGGCAGGCAATGCACACAAGGCGCGGGATTTTCCCGCGCCTTTTCTTTACTATCATCTGTTCAAAAATCATCTATCGAAGTTGTTCGGAATCTGTTTCCCTATTGTATAATTACGGTGCGCATTTTGATGGCAGAAGGGAAGACCGTTTTCTTATGTTGAAGAGACTCATCAATATTTTTTTGGCGATTGCCAGCGTTCTTGTTTGCTTGACCGCTTTGGAACTGTTCACGCGAATCGGCGCAATGTTGTATGAATCGACGTGGGCGGAAAAGCAGCAAAGGTTTGTGGAATCGATCACCGTTCCGTTTTCCTACGGCGTTATGCGGCCCAACGCATCCATTGAAGACTTGCGCGATTATTTTCCCTCCGGCGCGCTGCAGCCCGATCCCATCCCCATCCAAACCAACAACTTCGGCATGCGAATGCGCAACATCCATTTGGAAAAATCCCCCGATGCGATTCGTATAGCGGTCATGGGAGACTCCTGCACGTTTGGATGGATGCTTCCCGAAGAGGATTCGTATGCGCGAACGATGGAGCGGATTCTTAACGGCGCCGGTCAAGATCAATTTGAAGCGCTCAATTTCGGGATACCCGGCTACACCTCATTTCATGGATTGCAACTTTATGAACGCTTGGCCAAGCCACTGAATCCAGACCTGTTGGTTCTCGCCTTCGGTTTCAATGACTCGTATGAATTCCGGTTTTCGGAAAAAGAATTTTACGAAAAGTTGAAGCAAAGAAATTTGACGGAGGGACTGAGCGGACTTCCTCTTTTTCTTTATGACCACAGCGCTTTCTGTCATTGGCTGATCCGGCGCATAAAATCTCTCAGCAAACACGCCATCGAGCAGGAATTGATTCAGCGGGCCGCTCACAAACAGTGGCATGCGCGCGTCGATCAAGATTCCTACCGGGCCAATCTCCAGAAAATGATTGAAGATATGCGCTCCAAGGGCGGAGACGCCATCGTGTTGAATCTCGATCTGCCCAATACGTGGGTGCGCGAACCGCTGCAGCGATTGCATGAAGAACTTGATGTCGCCTACTTGGATGTTCAATCCCTTTTTCATGCTCAGAGCCGGCCCGATCCGCGGACGGAATCGCTCCGGCAAGCCTTGCGAAAAGAGGGAATCGATTCACTTGCCGATCGCCCGAAAACGACTTTACTCTTCCGCGTATGGATTCCCGAAGAGATAACCATTCAAACGATCTCATTTCTATTGCTCAATTCAAGCGTCCATCCATTCCCCTGGCAAATCCGTTTATTCGACGATGGATCGCACGGCGACGAACAAGCCGGCGACCGCGTTTGGAGCGGCCGGATTGAATGGGAATCCAACGAAATTGTGGACTATTGTTTTCTGACGGAGCGGCTTCCCGACGAACAGCCTCTCTATGAAAATTCGCTGAAAGCGCTCCGGTATTATCATTATGCGGATTTACGAGATATTCCACCTGGCGCGGAATGGATTTCTCCCATTCATACGTTGAACCGCCTTCCGTTTGAACACCTCATGATTCCGGGAGACGTCATTCATCCCAATGCACAGGGGCATCAGGTCATCGCCGAAAATCTGGCGCCGATCGTGCGGGAAATTCTCTCAAAGTGAATCGGACATGGAAAGCAGATTCGGCTCGATCCAGCCCGTCCAAATTCCCGAGGCGTTCGGCCCGGAAGAGCGCGCGCCATAGAGAAGAAACGCGTATTTTTTGCTGTAGGCGGATAAATCGATTTGCAGCGAATCGATTCGGCTTTGTCGAGCGCACTCTTGGAGCGAATACGTTTTGGTGAAAACGGTTTCCAACTCGCTCCCGTAATTGACTTTTATCTCGATGACGACTTGATCGTCGGGCCCGAATTCACGGTCGAAATCGAATCCAACGCCCGCAGCCATGCAAGCGTTCGAAGGGAAGATCATGCGCTGGCGAATATCCGCCGGATCGGAGCGCGTCTGCATGGCGATAACCGGCTTGTCGCCCCACCGCGTCAATCGAACCCGGCCGTCAACCGCCGGCTTTTCCGCACGATCCACAAAAGTCGCCTCCGATTCATAATCCGCCCAAAGATCGTATGCCTCCGGCGCAATAAATCGAGAAATGCGGATTCGCATGGTTCGCTCTAAGCGCGTTCCTTTCAGCGAAGGCTCTTCGATTTCGGCAATGGTCTTAGAGTGACGGTTTTCGGAGCCGTAGGGGGGAAAGGTCGTATAATAATCAATGTCCATTTCCTTCATATATTCCATCATTTTATGCCAATGATTGAATCCCTGCGAATACCCCAACAAAAAGGGATAAATATCCGAGCTGATCAATCCCGCCTCATCGCGGACGAAGCGATGGCAATACGCTCCGACTGCTCCCAGCCCTGTATTGCTGGTAAAGATGCGGGCGTCCGGTTCAGTATTCTGATCGATCCATTGCGCCGCTTTTTTGCGCACGGATTCATTGACGGTCACATGCCCTTTATAAAATTCTCGATCACCAGCCATTCGTTCTAACGCGACTTTGGCGGAATAAATCATGGCCGGGATCAAGAACGCCGATGCGACTCGAACAAAACGCCTCCGATTCGCCTCCGTTCGGAAGACGTTCGCCGCCATCGACGCCATTCGATGGAATCCCACGACGCCTTCGATGTGGATCACAACAATGAGGATTTGTATGTACCGGACAAAATACCCTCCGAACATCGGGCTGGTCCGGAACACCGCGCCAAACAAAAATGGAAACGCCAAAAAAGAGAAGACGGCCGTTCGGACGGCGAAAGGAAACGGATCGGGCTTCCTGCGGCCGCAATCCAATGCAAAGAACAAGAACGAAAGGAAGGAAAGGAAGGCCCAGAGGCCGAAGAGAAAGGGCGTTGGATCCTGGGCGATCATTTGTTGATAGCCTTCGACGACGGCGAAGACGCCCGATTTTAATTTTTCATGCCACGGCTCGAACAGAAACGTGCTGCGATTGATCAGTTTCCCGTAAAATGTCATGGGCATCCAATGGCCGCTGTGCGCCTTCACAAAAAACAGATACGGCGCAGCGACCATGGAAAAGCCGGCGATGTAATACAAGACGCGGCCGGAGATCTTTTTCCATGCAAGCCAGACTTTCTCGGGTTCAAAGATCAGAGGATAAACGGCTAAAGCGGCGAGGAACGAGAGAGTGAAAAAAAATCCTTCCGGCCGTGAAAGATACAAGAGCGCGCCGGCTGCGCCCAAATTGACAAGATTGGGGCCGGGCCGCCGCAATCCAATCCAAATAACGATCATGGCCGTCAGGAGAAACAGCGGCGTCTCCAATCCCGACGGGGCGGTAAAATAAAGCGGGCGGCAGAGCGCCAACAAAGCGCCGGCCAGCCAACTGAGAAGATAGTTCTCCGTCAATCGGTGCACAATCCGTTGAGCCAGCCACAGCATCGACAGATGCGTTGCGACGCCGATCCACTGACAAATCGTCGCTGAATCGATCCAGGGCAGGCATGTCTTGGCCGTCGCCCCCAGAATGGTGAACAAAAAACTGGTGACGCCGAAGCTGGTTTCATGCGGATTAAAACTGAAGCCGGCGCCCTGAGCGAGATTATCAATGTATTTTACATAAATATACGCATCGTCGATCGGCAGGCCGAAAATGGAACTTTGCAATTGCCAATCCAGGCAGAAGCCCGCAGCCAGCGGCAGAAGCCAGCCTACTTTCATCCATAAAGAAGGTTTCCTGTTCAATGTTACGCTGCTATCTATGGTCATCTTGTTATTGATAAATTTTTCCGAAATCCATGCGCGCTCCGCTGCGAAAGTCAGTCTAGCATAGTCCTGCATGGAAACAGAGAAAGGCTTCCATTATGACATGACTATAAAAACAAACGAAATTCGTTTATAAGATGGATAGAGCAATTTAAGAGAAAGGAATCCAAATCAATGCTGCACGGCGTTTTCCCCGCATTGCCTACGCCTTTTTCCGAGGACGGATGCTCCGTTCAAACTGAAAAGATCAAACCACTTTGCGACGCTCTGCTGGCGGACGGCGTCGATGGATTTTTCATTTGCGGCACCACCGGCGAAGGCCCTTACCTGAACGCTTCGGAAAAGATTGCCGTCGTTGAAGAAACCATCCACGCCGTGGATGGGCGCGCGAAAATTCTTGTCCAAGTCGGAGGCGGCGATCTGCCCGGCACGCTGCAAGTCATTAAAACGGTGACATCGATGAAGATCGACGCCGTCAGCTTGCTGCAGCCGTGGTTTTTTCATTGCGACGAAGAAGCGCAGTATCAATACATCGCCCGCATCGCCGAAACCTTAGACGGCTTTCCGCTCTATTTATACAATCTGCCCTGCTTCTCCGGCAACAACCTGCAGCCGGCCGTTTTAGAACGGCTGCGGAAGCAGTTTCCCAACATCCACGGGCTCAAAGAAAGCGGCGATCCGGAGCTGCTCGAACGATGGCAGCCCTACCAATCCGATGCATTTCAAGTCATCTGTGGAAACGACACGCAGATGCTTCCCACCCTTCGCCGCGGGGGCTATGCGGTCGTGGCCTCCACGGCCAATGTCATCCCCCATATCTTCCGGAAGCTGCTCGACGCCGCCCGCGACGGCCAATGGGATGAAGCGGAGCGCTGTCAGAAAAAAATCAGCGAATTCGTTTCGATCATCATCGGCCCGAACGCCATCGCCTACATCAAAGCCTGCCTGGCTTTCAAAGGCCTCGATGCGGGATCGAATCGGCCGCCCAACCGAAATCTGTCGGCGGTGGAAAAAGAAGCGCTGCGTGAGAAGTTGAAAGAGACAGGAATTATTCCTTGAGATCGCGCAATACGGCGCGGCAGGGGCTTCCGTCGCACCCCTCGATTTTGAGGGGCAGGGCGAACAATTCATACCAGCCGGGGGGAGCCTGGCGCAAATCGACGCCCTCGAGCAGGATCACGCCGCCGCCGCATAATTCATGATGGACGGGATGCCCGGGCGCTCGGAACGCCTCGATGGAAAAATAATCGATGCCCACCAGTTTGACGCCGGCTTGAACCAGGATGCGAGCGGCCTCCAAACCGAGAGAAACATAATCGGTATGAAACTCGGTTTCATCGATAAACCAGCAATTCGACGTCTTGAAAAGAATCCGCTTCACGCCGTCCAAATCGGGGAGATGCTGGGGCTGAATCAATGAATCCGCATCCACCTCATGCACAAGCGCCTTCCCCATCAGCGTTTCGAGAGGAATTTCATCGATTTTGATTCCGTCCTCTTCGAAATGATAGGGAGCGTCCATGTGCGTTCCAAAATGCGAGCTCATTTGCAAGCAGGAAATATTGCAGGAATCGCCTGAGGATAGGGAACTGGCGATTTTCCGGGAAAAAAGCGCATCCCCCGGCCAGGGGGGATGCTCGGCTTTCAGAGGTATGGAAAGATCGTAAATAGCCATCAAAGCATCAAAAAATCTATTTTTCTGTATTTTCCGGCTGATTGGAATCGGCCAAGGTAATCTCGCCGCGCAGATACTGCAATGCTACTTTCAACTGAGGATCGCGCTCGGTGATCCGATTGAGACGAGATACGCTGTGATATTCCTTATCCTTGATCGAATCCCATTCTTCTTCGGTAAGCCGATCCACTTCAATATCCGGCTGGATGCCTTTTTCATGGATGCAAACGCCGGAAGGCGTGTAATATTTCGCAACGGTCAGACGCAGGCCGGCGCCTCCATCCAGACCGAATACTTCCTGCACGGATCCTTTTCCAAAACTCTTTTTGCCAATGACCAACGCCCGCCCGTTGTCTTTCAACGCTCCCGTGACGACCTCCGAAGCGCTGGCGGAATATTCGTTGATTAGAATGACCATGGGAATGTCGGCGAAATAGTCGCTTCCCGTGTATCCGCGCTTATAAAAATGACGCGGCGTCGAATTGCGCCCTTTTGTAAAGGTGATCAAATCGCCGTTTTCCAAAAACAGATCGGCGATATTGACGGCTTGATCGAGATAGCCGCCCGGATTGAGACGCATATCAAGAATCAGTTTTTTCATGCCGGCCATTTTCAAATAGCGCAAAGACTGCAGGACATCGTCAACGGCGTGCGCATAGAAACTGTAAAGATGAATATAGCCGACTTCGTCGTCCAACATTTCTTTGGAGATATGCAGTTCCGGATTGATCGGTTCGCGCGTCAAGACAAATTCCAACGGTTCGGGAGCACCTGAACGGCGAATGGTCAGTTTGACTTCGCTGCCTTTTTCCCCTTTGATCCGATTGATGGCTTTTTCCAACTTATCGCTGGTCGTGCCGTCCCAATTATTCAACGGCTCACCGTTCACCTCCACGATGACGTCTCCAGCTCGAATGCCGCTGCGCTCCGCCGGCGTCCCGGGAAGCGGCGATACGACCAGCACGCCGGCATCCGTCTGCGTATCCCAATCCACGCTGATGCCAACGCCGTAAAATTGTTTTTCTTCATCCGGCTCGCCCGACAGAGCCCGCTGCAGTTCTCGATGCTCTTCAGCGGGCAAAAATTGGCTGTACGGATCCTTGAGCGCCCAAACCAGACCGCGGGTGGCTTCATTCCACAATTGAAGCACAGTCGGCGTTGCGTCATCCGGCTGGGTATAGGCGATTTGTTTCAGAGTTTCTTCGATCCGATGCGCATAAAAATCTCGAATTTCTTTCGAACTGGATGAAACGACGGTTCCGGAAGGGATCACATCAGATGCGGGAAGAACTTTCTTCATGCAAACCCAGGCTTTTTCATAAAGAATCGCCTGATCGGTTTCTTGATCGAACTTTTTCTGGATGAAGTCCGTCACTTTAATGAAATTGGTCATGCCCGTCCGAAAATCCAGGGGGGTGTTAACCGCCGAAACGGGCAGAGGGACAACGAGGAGGCTCCATAAAAGAATTGCCGGGAAAAAAGTTCGAAAACGCATTATTTTTCACTCCACAATAGTGTACATTACTATTTTAGGCCGGCTTGCGCCAAGTGAGAAGTCATTTTTGGCAGACTCTTCTTTATTCTCGTTTTTTCACCATTCAACCTTTACCTCAAATTAAGCGGAATCAGATTGTGAGATAACAATACCGACAGCGGCGCCTCCAGCTGCTCCAGTCGAACGTCTTTATCCATGGCGGCGCTCCAATGTAATACAGCATCCCATGAATTCCCTGTCAACCAATCAAAGATCCCCGAATAATACCATATTTCCTTTACGGATTGCAAATCCGACTCTTCCCGCAGAGTTTGCAGCATCCTTTGGCCTTCCAGGATCAGCCCATTTTCCAATTGAGTCAACAAAAGCGTCGTCAACCAATTCACGACTGAATCTTCCGGCTGATATTTCGCCATATGCGTAAACGTATCGACGGCGCGATCCATCCGCTCGAGCCCGAGATAGAACAACTCGATCTCTCTTAAAACGGCGGGATTTTCCGGTTTGATGGTGGCGGCCAGATCGTATAAAGCCACTTTATATTCTATCTTTTTTTCCGTTCTCGCGACATTCAGCAAATCATGTTCGATCAAACCGGGAAACCGCAATTCGGTTTCGGCCAGCAGCGCAACACATTCCTCCGATTTTCCGCTCTTGGCCAACGCCAGCGCCAGGCGAATCCATCCCTCCGAATAGGTGGGCATAATCGCCGCCGCTTCCCGGAAAGCCTGTTCTGATTTTTGAAGATACTCCGGCTTCCGTGTGATTTCAAAAAGATGATCGTACGCCATCCCCAAATATTCTTGCGTCCGATAAAATCCATAACTTTCTTGCGCTCGCGTCAAATAGTCGACGGCTAGCAGCAAGGTTTTTTCGTCGTTATCGTATACTCCTCGCGTCACAGTTTCGGCGCCGATCTCATGCAGATATTTCCCCTGATTGGGAATCAATTCGAGCGAATGCTGCATGGCGCTGTAGCCTTCCTTCAAGGCGCTTTCATAATTCTCCAAATCGCCTCGCTGGAGATAAATTTTGGCGCTGTAGGCGTTTATGCCATGAACGCGAGCGGAATAATCGGCGGCTGTCATCGTCCAATTGGGAGCGCTGAGAAGAACAAAAACAACGGCGACGAACGTCACGGCGCCCCATTTCGCACGGTCGTCATTATTCTTCAACCAAGAGGGGGTCCAAATCCAGTCTTTTTGGCAAACCTGCGAGGAGACGAAGCCGACGCCGGCGATAAAAAGACAACTGGCCGCCGCCATATGAAATGGAAACGCAAAAACGGCGCGGGCCAAGGTCGCCAGCGTCGCCGCCGCCGCAAAGACGGTAAACGGCGACAATGAAGCCGCTTGAAGCACTTTGAGGATCGAGCGGAAATGCACCCAAAGAAGCCAAAACAGACAGAGCAAACCGATAAATCCCAATTCAGCCCACAGCTGTAGATAGTCGTTATGCCCGCGCAGCGTATGCTGGCCAAGGATGGGAAGACCGATGACCGTATCGGGATGCTTCGTAAACCAGGCTTTTTGATATTGAGGGTACTGGTAAGGCCAGGCCGAGAATCCCACGCCGGTCAGGGGATTGTCTCGCGCCATCAACAACGACATCAGCCAAACACGCGGATAGGTTCCTGAAACAAGATGCTCGGGCGGAGAGAGGAAGCGCGACCAAACGCTTTTGATCTCTTTATCTTGAAGTGAAACATGACTCGATTTAAAGACGCCGTATGAAACCGCCAGCGCCAGCAAGAGCGCTCCCACGATAAATCCGACGCCGTATCTCTTCTGAGAAGCGGTCATCTCAACTTGGGGCATGTCCAGTTTAAAGCGTCCGGTTGTAGGATGAAACAACCAGCGAATCAGCAGCAGCAGCACGGCGGCGATTGTCATCAAAGCGACGCCCCGGCTCCCCCCCAGGATGTTGAAGATCAAGCCGAAAAGCATAAAAATTCCAAATAGGATGGACCACGTCTTCCGGCGGTAGCAAATCCACAAGCCGCCGGCATAAATCATGGCGTTGGCGATGAATGCGGAGCTATCGTTGTTATGCCCCATAAAAGAGCCGAGCCGCTGCCGTTCATATGTGCCAGGCGATAAGGTTATCGCGGGGAAGAAATCCCATTTAAAGCTGGGATCCTCCATTAGCAGCTGCCGGATGCAGCCGACGACCATTACTATGCCGCAAAATACAACCGTCCAGACAAACATGAAGCGAAAACGCCTGTTCTGGAACGCGGTCGTCCACAGAGGAAAGGTGCAGACAATATTGAGGAAAATCCAGTAATTTCGCACCGCATCCGCATTGGGCGCCGTGAACGAGCGCACGCCCGCCCAGACGCACAAAACAAGAAGAGGCCAATAATAGGGGCTTTTACGAAGCGTGAATTGCTTCGCGGAAATGCCGTGCAGCCCGTAAAAGAACCAGGCCGCCAGCGCCAGAGACTGCCCCAGCAGCATTTTATGAACCAGCGGATGCATGATCCCATTGTAGTAAATAGCCGTCGCCGCGATTTGGAAGCAGAGCATCAAATAAACGGCCAATTCCAGCATGGAAGTTAAATTGGGCTTCGGCGGCTTTTCGGGAAGATTCCTTTTCTGGCGGTATCGGCGAGACATGGTTTTTGTGCTTCCTCCCTAGGTTCATCCCCCGATGCGGGGATTCCATCATAAAGACAATTTTTAGACGCGTTCCATTATTTATATTCCAATGCCGCCGCTCCACATCTTGAACCGGTCAGGCTTCTTCTTGATATAAAGGCAGGCGAATGGAAAACGTTGTGCCGCTCCCTTTTGTGCTGGCCACATCGATCCGGCCGTTCAACGAAGTGATGATCTGGTGGACGATCGAAAGGCCCAAGCCCGTCCCTGACGCTTTTTGGGTATAAAAGGGATCGAAGATTTTGTCCAATTCGTCTTTGCTGATCCCCTCTCCTTCGTCCGTGATGTCGACAATGGCCTCCTCGCCCCGCATACGCATGTGAATGCGCAGTTTGGCTTCCGGCGGAGAGTTTTCCATGCTTTGCAAGGCATTTAAATAGAGATTGACAAAAACAGCGATCAACTGTCCTTCGTTTCCATAAATCTGCATGGATTCATTAGGCGCTTGAACTTCGATATCTCGATCGCCCGCCTGGTACTTCACCAGCGAATAGGCGTGCTGCACGATATCGCGCAGATCGTGAACGCCCGGCGCATCCCGCTTGGGCGAAGCCAGAGATAACAGTCGATCAATGAGATTCTGGCAGCGCTTCGCCTCTTTTTCGATAAGTTCGAATTCCTCCCGGTTGGGATTATCTTCGCCGACTTTCTGCTTCAAGTACGACGCGCAGGACTGAATCACTCCGAGTGGATTGCCCAATTCATGCGCCAAACCGGCCGCAATCTGCCCCGCGATGGAAAGCCGATCCGACCGCAGAATCGCCGCTTGTTTGGGGATTTCAGGATTTTCCTCCTGCGCGATTGCGATGCAAAACCGCTTATCCCTATGCATGAAATAGGTGGGATAGATCTTGATGGGATGAGGAAACTCATCATCCGGCACGGTAATGGTATCGTCGATTTTAGTTTCAGCGTGAAAACGCAGCAGCAGCGCATTTCGAATCGGCTGCACCGGCTCCGGCCATTCCTGACTGCCGTCGTCAGGCAGCTCGAGCAATTTGCGAGCCGACTCCGAGGCGGCGATCAGATCTCCATGATCGTTGACCAGCAAAAATTCGGTCGGGAAGCGCTGAACAATCTCATTCCATAAGTTGGTCCAGGAAATCAATTCGGCGAGATCCGCCTGCAGCGAATCCAACCACCTTCGAACCATGCGCAGGTTGACCCAAATGAACAACAAGCCGGATAACGAAAGCAGCATATTGGCGTGCTTTAAAAAGAAGGGGCTCGCCGCCGATTCCATCGAGAACAATAGACTGTATAAAACGGCAAGCAGAACAAGCGCCGCCGGGGCGTCGATGATCCAATTGCTCCATTTTTCAATCTGAGGCGTTAAAAGAATGAGCGCAATTGGAGGGAGAAACAAAATCCACAGGATGTTGCCGGCTTTGGGGATAAAAGCCAAAAACAAGATATACGCCACATCAATCCCAATCGACGCGCAATTCAGAAAATGCATCGTGCGGTTTTGTTGAAAAGCGGCCTCTTTTTCCGCCCGACTCCGATGCGCCAGCCAGATCAGCAGGATAAATATCAGGGAAACCGCTGTGTACAGAATCGTACGAAGCGTATAACTATATACCTCACGCTGATAAATCGATATCGATAAAATCCAAACGTAGGCGACGGAAGTGGGAATCAAAAACCATTTATTGACGAGCAGCAATTGAAAGATCAAGCGTTCTCTCTCGTCGCTCGATACGATTCCATTGGGTGGCCGCATGTTTGTCATCCTGCCTGCTGAATTCGACTCCGTTTGAATGGTGCGCATAACTGCACGATTCAGCTCAACTGCTCAAAATGAACAATACCAAATTAAGCGCCATTTTCATGGCCTGCTCCCGCACTTCCGGCGGATCCTGAGGATGAACGCCCTCGCTCTCGATGCCGTCCCCGATGTCGGTGTTAAACGTATACAGGACGGCCAGCCGCCCATTCGAAAAAATGCCCAAAAGATGGGGGGGGCCGCCGTCATGCTCGTGAATTTTGGGCGTTCCTTTTGGAAAATGGTAATAGATCGAGAAAATAGGATGATCGACAGGGATTTCCTGCAAGGGATTGTCAGGAAAGATACGCCCGATTTCCTTCCGGAACGACTCATCCATGCCGTAATTGTCATCCGCCCACAAGACGCCGCCCCGCCGGAAATATTCGCGCAGGCGCTCCACTTCTTCATCGGAAAACTTCACTGTGCCGTGGCCGGTCATGTAGATCAGAGGATGCTGAAAAAGTTCGGCGTCCATAGGCGAGACTACCGCTTCTTCCCGGGCCGTATCGATCTTGAAGCGCTCCCGCAATTCGCGCAGCAGATTGGGCAGCGAAGTCGGATCGCTGTACCAATCCCCTCCCCCGGAATATTTCAATCGCCCGATCGTAAAGAGATCCGGATCGGATGCAGCGTTCATACCCAAAACGAGAAATACTATTAATAACAATCGCTGTCTAATTTTCATGCATTTCTTCTCTTACATTTTAAGATCATCCGGCGAGCCCAGCGCGAATCGGCGCTTTACAGTATAGATAGGACCGCCGGGCTGCAAGACGCTTTCCATCAAGCAAAATTCTCCGACGCGCAGCGAACCGAGATCCAATTGTTTATGCTCGCTCGAGTTTCGCAGAAATGAATTATCGCCGCGGCGCGCTCTGCCGATCGTTAAATGCGGCGAAAACGACTTCCGGTCAAAAGAAATTTCGGCGGATTGAAGCGCTTCATGAATGGACTGCTCCAATGCGCGCAGCGGCGCTTCGCCGGCCTGCACGCCAACCCACAAAACGGACAGCGGCCCACGCGGCGGAAACTGACCGATTCCCTTGAGTTGAATCGAAAAAGGATCGAACTGCGGCCCGACGACGGCAAGCGCCTCGACTATCTTTTCGGCGACAGACGGCGAAACATCTCCAAAAAATTTCAGCGTCAAATGACAATTCTGCGCCCGCGTCCATCGGACGCCTCGGGCGTCTTCATCCAGCCGACGCTGAAGCGTCTCAATGGATTGATGCAATTCATCCGTTAAAGGAATCGATAAAAAAGCCCGCATACGGCAGCCGTTCCCTTTCTTGATCCAATCAAAACCGACATGACGCCGCTCATCAAGCCGTCGTGGACGCCCAAATTTCAATCGTACGTCTCTAGAAAGTTTATCATACTCCGTTTCAAACGACTGGTCATCTTCTCTGAAGATTCAAATCCAGCGCGATTTCTTCCTGCTTGACCGGAGCCGAAAAGCAATCCAACATTCAGGGATCGTGTAAACGCAGCAACGGAAAAAGAGTGATTTTATGATTGTTTTTGCATGGGCCGCCTTATTTTTCCTGGGTTTGTACGCTCAGAATCTGGTTCTGGCGCAGCATCTGCTGCCGGGGATGTTCGTCTATTTCGCGGTAGGCTCATTGGCCGTCCTGCTGATCGCCGCGCAAAAACGCCCGGCGCCAATCGCCGAATCCGCCGCCCCCGCAATTCATTCCAGCATTCATTCCAAAACCCGATGGATTCAATGGATTCTTGGGCCGCCGCTTCTCCTCTCTATCGGCGCCGCGCTTTATTTCGTTTATACAGGAACAGAAAAAAAATACGTCAATCCGACTTTTCACGCTTATGCCTTATACGCCTGGAGCCTATTTCTCGTAT
Organism: Candidatus Omnitrophota bacterium; assembly: GCA_016934335.1. Taxonomy (GTDB): domain Bacteria; phylum Hinthialibacterota; class Hinthialibacteria; order Hinthialibacterales; family Hinthialibacteraceae; genus JAFGTC01. The sequence goes on from JAFGTC010000045.1 coordinate 17,871, forward strand.
TGATCCTCGCAAACGTATTGCCGGTCGTTTGGAAAGACATCCGCCAATACCCCAAACACGCCTTGCTTCCCCTCGGCGCTCTGCTCCTGCTGTCTCTCGCGGCGGGATTATATCGTCTCGCCGACATCCCCCCGACCGTACACGGCGATGAAGGCATGGTCGGGATTTATGCGCGCATCATCCTGAACGGAAAAATACCGACGTTCTTTTCCACATCCTGGTATTCGATCCCCCAACTCTTCTTCTTTCTACCCGCCTGCGGATTGTACCTGTTTGGCGACAACCTATGGGGCCTGCGCATGGAAACCGTACTGATAGGCTCTTTCTGTATAATCCCTTTTTATCTGCTTGTACGTCAATGGTGGGGAACTCGAGCCGCTTTTTTCGCCGGCCTGCTTCTTGTCGCAAACCATTGGTTTATCCATCTGATGCACTGCGGTGTAAACTATGTGCAAGTTACCTTTTTTACGATTACGCTGCTGGCCTTATGGGCTTATTCCAATGCGCGAAAATCACTGGCCCTGCTGATCTTATCCGGCGCCGTCATGGGTACGGCGCTGTTATCCTATCAGGCAAATCATCTTCTGCCGATTTTATGGATCATTTCTCAATTCTGGATTTATTTATTGCGAAAAAGCACGCTAGGATGGCTAGGTTTATCGATTATCCTTCCGACTTTCATCGCATTCCTGGTCATCGCTCCACTATTGATGCACGATTTCCGTTTCGCCGGCGAAACGGAAATGTTCAGTTCCCGCTCCAATGCTGTCGTCATTTGGTCTCCCCAGAATCGAAGCCACCTCGATTTCGCGTATCGGGCCGGCGGCGATCTCAGCCTGGTTCTGCGCGAACAGGCGGAAAAAGCTCTGTTTTCAACGATTCTCTACTCGGATAAAAGCATTCAGTACAACGGGAAGAAGCCCTTTCTCGACCAATTTTCCGCCGTTCTCTTTGTAATGGGAGTCGTCATCGCCGCCTACCGCTTTTTTGAACCGCGCTGGTCGATTCCCGCCGGGTGGATGCTCGGCATTCTTCTCGTAGGGGGCGCATTAACCGTCGATGCGCCTTTTTTCCCCCGTCTTGCAGGCGCCGCGACGCTATTTTTCATTCCCATTGCCGGCGTTTTATCCTATTTTTTTTCCGTTCGCCCCCCCGGCGTCAAAATAGCCTATTTCCTGGCTTGTCTATTGGCGGCGGCGTCCTGCGCCGTCAATCTGCACTACTATTTTCACCAATATCCAAACTCGACAAGCACAAAAAGCGTCCATTACCCTCAGACGCAAATGGCGCGTTTTATTCTGGAGCGCGAACCGCAAGAGTTTATTTACGTTTTGGATGGCCCTCATTTCGCATTCAACAGCGGCACCGTCCACTTTCTCGCCCCGGGCCGCCAGGGAGAAGACATCAACAGCCTCCCCTCATTTTGGCGGAATCGAAATTGCGCGATTTTAGTTTATTCGGGGCAATCGCATTTATTGCCCGTCTTGAAAGAACAATTTCCCGACTATATTATCCGAGAGCATAAAACACCCGACGGCGTTCGGATGTTTACCTCGCTTACAAAGGATTGATGTTCATGAGTTCCATTCCCGTCTTCTATCGCAACGCCGTACGCCATTTAAAGACGACCGGTTCGATCGCCCCCAGTTCTCGCTTCCTGGCCAAAGCCATGCTTCAATGCTTAGAAAATCGCTCTCATTCACTTGGCATTATGGAAGCCGGACCCGGCACCGGGCCTTTCACCAAGCCGCTTGCCGCGATGCTCGAAGACGGCGATCAGTTGGATTTATGCGAACTCAACGACGATTTCGTCGCGCATCTTCATGGGCTTCTCGATGTCCACCCCGCCATGAAGGCCCGGAAAGATCAAATCACTCTTTACCATCAGCCGGTTCAAATGTTGGAGGGAGAAGATCGCTACGATGTGATTATTTCCGGACTGCCGTTCAACAATTTTGAACCGGAATTAGTCCAAGACATCCTGGATACTTATATAAAATTGCTGAAGCCGAAAGGCGAATTGACCTTCTTCGAATATGCCGGCGTTCGGGGAATGAAAAGATGGATTGCGTCCAATCAGGAAAACAAGCGCATCGACGCGGTTGCATCGGTTCTGCAGAAATTTTTCAAAGCGTATGAAAAGAAGCGAATGTTGGTTTTATGGAATTTTCCTCCCGCGACCGTCCACGTCTGCCGGATGGATTGACCGGAAATTCAGCAGCCCGCTTCTTCAATAGGATCAACGATTGCTTGATGCAATGCGTTGACGATGTCGGGATCGTAGGATCGATTCGCTAATTTTTTGATCACATGAAACGCTTTTTCCGAGCTCTGCCTGTCTTCTTCGCTCCACCGATTCAACAGGGTGGCGTAAGCGTTGGCTACGGCGATGATTCTTGATCCCAGGGGAATTTCATTTCTTTTCAAACCATCGGGATGCCCTCGTCCGTTCCACGCTTCATTCACATGATAAACCATATTGCCCACTTCTTTCGGCAAGCCGAGAGATTGTACAAATCGAAGACTGGTTTTAGGCCCTTTCATGCGCAGTTCATCATAGGAAAATTCCGAATCATACGTTCGAAGCAGTCCGATATCGTGCAGCAATGCGGCATACGTAATATTCTGAAAATCCCAATGACTCAAATTCAACACGCGCGCTATGCGCTGCGACCAAAAACAGGTGCGCACCGTCACGCCGGGACGCTCCGGATCGCGTGTTTCGATCAGATTGGCGATGCTTTTCAAGGCATTGACGGTGATGGTCTGCTCGCCTTCATGGATGCGCGCGTTTTTGATGGCGATGATCACCTGTTCGGCGAACGTTAATAAGATGTCCCGATCGCCGGGATTAAAATATTCGTCTTTTTCCGCAATGGTAATAACGCCTTCGATGTCGCTGTCATAGAGAGCGACGGATAAATAGGACTTCGAGGGATAGACTTCCCCCACGCATTTCCAGGGAGGGGGATCGCCGCACGGGTGATACATGATGGGACTGAGATTTTCCGCCACCCAGCCGGGAAGGCCTTCGCCGATCCTCAAAGGACGCTGACCCACTTCGTCGCGCTCCAATCCCAGCGTCACGACGGGCTCCAACCGCTGAGTCGCCGAATTGAACAACATGATGGAGCATTTACGGACTTTAAATAATTGGCGCGTCAGTAATCCGATTTGAGGCAGCAGTTCTTTGGTCGTGATGCTCGAGCAAATCAGCCGGTGAATCACGTGGATCGTCGCCAGCGCTTTTCGCCTTTTCTCCATTCGCTGAAGAGTTTGCGCATTATCCAACGCCGCCGCGCCGCTGGTGGCCAACAACCGGATCAAACTTTGCTTGGTGTCGCTGAAGGGTCGAATTAAGTTGGTGAGAGAAACAAAAACGCCGATCAGATCTTGATTCCGGTAAAACGGCACGCCTAGACAAGTTCGATCGCCGCATACAACCGGATGATCAAGGCGCAGCAGCTCCGATTCCAGCCAACTTCTCAGCAAATCATCTTCCGGAAGAATATGAGCAGCCTCTCGAGCCGGCTTTAACGACTCGGAATATTCGTACATCGATAATTCCAGCGTTCGCCGCTTCACGATTTCCTGCGGATATCCGCTGACAAAGGCGGGGGAAAAATCGCCGTCCTCGTCGATCAGAAAAATCACGCCGCCGGGCACGCCGATGGCCGTGCATAGTTCAATCATCAAGCGGGGCAGCAATTCTTCCATTTTGACGATCGTAATGGTCTGCGACCAAACGGAATGCACCAGTTCCAAATCGTCATGATCTTCCAAGGCGCCGGCCAATAGCGAGAGATATCCTTGAACAATCCGCAGAATCTGCTCGAGCAGCACGCGCTGATCCTTCTGAACATGACAAATTCCGATCGCTCCGAGAAGAGTATTGCGATACCAGCACCCCGCTGCGCCCTGCAAATAACCGTCACAGCAATTCAGGATGAAATTTTCCGTTGCATCCACAGATTTGTCCAGCGAATCGTAGATTCTGGAGCAAATCCGATTCAGCCCCTCCTGCTGATCCGCTTTTTCGCAATAAAGAACGTCGCCGGCGCCGAAGGGTAGACGAGTCCCTTTTTCATCCCCAATCCACCAAAGAGCGCCGGGAAGGAATCGGCTCATTCCCCGGTAAAAATCGAGAAGATAAGGATTTTGAGCTATATCTATAAAACGTATGTGGGAAAAATCAGACGCATCCATCGCCATCCGCCGGTTCAATCTTCTCCTGCAAGGCTATCATTAAAGAATCCACATCAGTCTGGGCTAATTTTTCGCCGGACGAATTTGCCGTATAGAAAACATCGGTCACTCGATTGCCTTCCGTAATAATTCGCGCAAAGTGTATGTTAATTTGGCGATTTGACAATACAAACGTTAAATCTTGTAATAAACCCGCCCTGTCTGCACAACGGATGACAACGACGGTAAACCGAGTGGAACACTCATTGGAAATTTTAACCGTGTTCTCGAAACTGCTTCGCCCAATAGTCGCCCGTCCTAACGGTTTGGGGGCTTTAGGAGGCGGCCCTTCCATTGTAAGTATACGTCGGATTCGTTCTTGGAGAAGCTGCTGGCGCTCCTGAGAGACGACCTCGTGGCCCAAAGCGTCGCGAACAACGATGCTGTTGGCGACGATTCCATCCGAGCGCGTATTCAAGCGAGCTTCCATAATGTCGAAATTTTCCAGCATGACGGCCGTACAAAGGCGATTAAACAACCCCACGCTGTCCTTATAAACAATCATAATTTCAATGCATCCGGAATCAAAATGGGGAATGATTCGAGTAACGGGAGTCCGACGGTCAAACTCTTGAACCATTTCCAAGTGCTGCCGAATATTTTTTGTCGACTGATTCAATAAGTAACTGGGCGGCAAGTGTTTCAGATGATCCTCAATGACGGAGCGATCAAAATCGGCCGCCAGCGACTTGATCACTTTTTCTTTGCGCGAAACAACCTGTCTTTGAGAATCTTCGAGCGTCGGCGTTTCACTGAGAAAAATATCCCGCGAAGCCAAATACAATTGCCATAGAAGATTATTCTTCCATTCGGTCATCGCTTCGGGAGAGACGGATCGCATATCTACATAGGTAAGGAGATACATGATATCCAGATCTTCCACCCGTTCGAACATGTCCGAAAAATCCGCGGCGACAATGGGGTCGCTCAAATCGCGATGCTGCGCCGTATGGCTCATATTCAAATGATGGCGCACAAAAAAGATCAAACGTTCGCGCTTGTCATCCGATAAACGCACGCGGCGAGCGATTTCGTCTACTAGCTGGGCGCCGACCTTGGAGTGGTCGCCTTCTCGCCCTTTTCCAATGTCATGAAAAAGAACAGCCATGCGCAGCAAATCTTTTTCCGGACATTCTTTCCATAAAAGAAATCGCTCTTCTCTATAATTGACGGCGTCGTCGCGCAAATGCTCCAAATGATAGAGACAAAGAAGCGAATGTTCATCGACGGTATAACGATGCACCAGATCATAACGCACCAGACTCGATATGCTGCGCCATTCGGGAAACAAGCGCTCTAACAACCCGGCGCGGCGCATCATCTGGAGCGCGGGCTCAATGGGGCGCTCCATCGAAAAGAATTTCCAAAGCAGGGCGGCATTGTGCTTATCGTGCAAAAACGCCTGATCCACTAAATCCAAGTTGTCATGAATCGCCATCGCCGTTTCCGGAGACAAACTGGCGCTTTGTTCAGCGGCGTGAAAAAACGTCATTAAAATGCGCTGTGGGAAATGTTCATAAAAATGAATATCTTTCGGGATGAAGATCATCCCGTCGCATAGAGCGAATCCATCGCCCAATGATTTTCGACGCTTCGAGCGTAAAAAAGTCCAAAACGGCTTGGGCGCCGACAACCCGGCCATATGCTCGGCGAAATTTGAAATGGTGAGCGCATGAGTATAGTAATCGCGCATCATCTCTTCTTCGGCGAGGCGAAACGCACGGTCTGTATACCCCAATCGATGCGCGATTTCCTGCTGGATGGAAAGCGAGAGCACGTCTTGTTCTTTGCCGGTCAGGAAATGAAGATCGTTGCGCAGGCGCCACAAAAAAGCTACAGCTTGTTCCACGCGAGTCATCATCTGATCATCGATCAAATGCAGGCGCTTCATATGCAGAAGATCCAATGTCTGCCCCTGCAACAAAGATCCAATCCAAAGACCAAAATGGAATCCTCGCAGCCCCCCCGGGCTTTCTTTTACATTCGGCTCGGTTATATTGATCGTCGATCCGTATCGGGCTATGCGTTTTTCGCGCTCCTGAATTTTAATCCGGATTTGTTCGCGACGATTTCGCTGCAGGATTCGCCACAGATCATGTTTGAAACGTTCAAACAACCGCCAATCTCCGGCTAAAAAACGGCTTTCCTTCATAGCGGTTTGGCTTTCATGATCTTTCTGCAGCATGTCAAGCGCGTCGCTGTAACTGCGGCAGCAATGCCCCACCTTAAATCCTAAATCGAACAAAGAACGAAACAGATTTCCAACCAGACGCTGCTCCGCCGGATTAAGAGACTCTTTATATAAAAAAAGAAGATCAATATCGGATTGCGGATGTTGATGGCGGCGGCCGTAGCCTCCCTGCGCTAGTAACAGGATATGCTTCGGCAATTCGTCTGTTCCCAGGCCTTCCTTCAAATGCTGCAAAAGCAGACGAATTACCATGGCGTCGGTCGAATCTGTTATTTCCCGAACGACGACGCGAGAATCCTCCCCGGCTTCATGATGAAGCCGAATCGCTTCCATATCTTCGCGGTAACGTTGAATGATCTCAGAAAATTCCGTATGAACGGGAGGAGAAATAACCATTATAAACCATGTAATAAGAGGATGATATAATTAGTTTTCATCCTGGAGTTCTATATGATTCGGTTAAGGCTCTTTTTGACGCATCACAATAAAAGGCATTCCAGCCGACGCCCTGTTTTCAAACCATTGTATATACATCTTATCTATTTTTCGCACAAAGAGAAACCTTTTCTTGGCTCGCCGCAATTCTCCTCGCTTTCTATACCCCGGAAAAGTCCGCCTCCCATTGCTTGAGTTGATCCACAACTTGCTCCACCAACTGCGGCAAAGCCTGACGAATGGGCGCCGTCATTTCTCCGCCAATCGTCAAGGAATCCTCTATTTCCATGGCGAATATGACAATCTCTTTGGGAAAAGACAATTCCATTTGTTCGGCCATCACGATGAGTTCGGGAAGTCCAGCATAATGGGGGGAGGGAGCGGCGACCTGGCCCAGATCGCCGGGCCGCAATTTCAAGATCGTCCCCGGCGGATGCCGATGAGTGTGAATGGCGTCCACAATCACCGCTCTTTCGTAATCGAGAAAAATTTCCAATAACGCCGCGCCGGACACGGCGCTCTCTTCCACATCCGCCAAATCGCCGACGCGATCGCGCAGTTGGCGCGCAGCAGCGATTCCAACCGCATCATCGGCGATCAAATCATTCCCCAGACATAAGACCAATGTTTTCATCTATTTATCCAATTTTGTCTTTCCGATCGCAAGAAACGGCCTCCCCCGAAAAATCGAGGGAGGCGAAGAGGAGATAAAGAATACTCGCCGTGATTAATTCCTTTTTATTCGGCTGACGACATTTTTATCGGGATCGTAAATTTGCACGAGAAGCGGCATTTGTCCCGGAAGAGCATGGGTCGCGCAGCCATTACAGGGATCGTAGGCGCGAAACGCCATTTCGACCATGTTCAACAATCCGTCGTTGACTTCGCCTTTTTTGATCAATCCTTTAGCGGCTTTATCGACCGACATGGCGATGCGCGCCGCATTATTTTGAGTCGCCACAATCAGATTGGCCATCGTAACAAGGCCTCGTTCATCCGTCTGATAATGGTGGAACAAAGTCCCCCGCGGCGCTTCAACAACACCAAAGCCTTCCGATGGGATTTCCGTGGGGATGGCATGCACTTTGGGATCGGTTATTTCGTCATCCTCTGCAAGTTCTTTCATACGCTCCGCCGCATAAAGCATTTCCACGAGTCGCGCCCAATGCGTCGCCAGAGTATGATGAACCGGCTTGCCGCCCAGCGTCTGGAAGAACTGCTCGTACGCTTCCTGGGCCAGCGGCGCAGCCATGCCGTCCGCCGCATTAAGCCGGGCCAAAGGCGCAACCGCAAAAACGCCGCTGTCCGGCCCCTCTTCAAATCCCGTCCATCCGATCTGTTTCAGATAGCAGAACTTAATGTAACTCCAAGGTTCAACATGCTCGGCGACATGATCTAGATACTCGTTCGCCGCAAATTTTACATACTCTTTACCATCGGGATCGACGACGCGCAGTTTCCCGTCATAAAAGTTGCTTTTATTGTTTTCATCGACCAATCCCATGTAATAGGTTTTGTGAGTGTACGCATCCGAGGTGATCGCATCGACATATTCGGAATTCTGCAGAACGACTTTATTGAAGAGATCGAGGCTGAATTTTCCGAACTCGACCGCTTCATTGGCGCTTTCGATGTATTGTTTCTGCTCTTCCTTGGTGATTCCCTTGGAGACGCCGCCGGGTAGGCCGAAGACCGGATGGATGGCCTTGCCGGCGGTCAGCCGCATCAGATCGCGCATTTTTTTGCGCAGCCCGATGACTTTTTTTCCCGCTTCCACGCCGACCTTGCCGATCACGCCGACGATGTTGCGCTGTTCCTTCGGCGCTTGAGGCCCCACAACAAAGTCAGGGCCGCCTAAAAAATAGAAATGCAGCGCATGATCCTCAATCATGAAAATATTGTAAAGAAGTTCCCGGACTTTGCTAGCGGCCGGCGGCGGCGTCACTTTGTAGACGTCGTCCAGCGCTTTGCTGGCCGCCATGTGGTGCGCCATGGGGCACACGCCGCAAATTCGTGATGTGATCTGCGGCATATCCTCCACCGGCCGGCCTTGGGCGAATTTCTCAAAACCGCGCAGTTCGGGAACCTGAAAATAGGCTTTATCGACATCGCCCTGATCATTGAGAAAGATGTCGATCTTTCCATGACCCTCCAGGCGCGTAATAGGATCTATCACAATTTCTCGGCGGCTCATAACTATGCCCCTTTCTTTCCACTGCCATTTCGCATGGTCGTGCAGATTGCATGCATATACGACTTCGGCAGGCTGTACCGGTAGAACGTTCCTTCGGGATCGACAATGGAATCCAGCAGCCTGTCGATTTCCTCTTCATCCGTACTGTCGATGATCGACGCGAAGCCGGCCATGGCCTTCGCTCCGAAATCCTTCACGCGGCTTGTCGGTCCGAGACAACCGGTGCAAGGCATATTGGCCTTCATGCATGCCGAATCGCAGCCGCTGCGCGTCACGGGGCCCAGACACATCAATCCCTGCGCCAACAGACATTTTTTCGGATCGATCTCAATTTCAAAAGGACGCTTAAACTCTTTGATTTCAAGTTTTTCCGGTTTTGTATCTTGACGCGGGCAATCGGTGCACTGCGCCACATCCGGCGCCAGAACCGCTCCCTTGGGGGGCAGTTTATTTTCGAGAACGGCCTGCACCGCATCCTTCAATAACTTCACCGGCGGAGGGCATCCCGGAACGTAATAATCGACTTCCACCACCTGATCCAGCGATTTCGCCGTTTCCTGAAAAGCGGGAAGCGTCAGGATCCCCTCCGATCGCTTCGTTTCGGTTTTGGGTATAACGCCTTCAGCGTTTACCGTGCTGGGAGATTCCAAAAAACTACTCTTGAGGATCGATTCGCTGGAATAGAAATTTCCCAATCCCGGGATCCCCCCCATATGCGAACAACTGCCGAAAGCGATCAGTATCTTGGTTTTTTTTCGGAGAAGACGACTCATTTCCTCTTCTTCGGAAGTGCGAATGGCGCCGTTCACAAAGCAGACGTCCATTTCACCGTCCGCCATGCTTCTTACATCGTCTTTTTTGAAGTCCATGGCGCAGGGCCAAAAAACGATGTCGACCGCCTCCACTACATCCAGGATTGCTTCTTCCAGGTCGACAACCGCTTCTTCGCAACCGCCGCAGGACGCCAACCAGTTAAAGCCGACTTTAGGCTTGCTCATGATGATTCTCCTTCCGCACCGGCTGCGACCAGTTCTTGCTTGTCTTCATGTTCAAAGGCTTCGGGAGTGGCGATGGGCGCCAGATGAAGCGGCCCTAATTTCCGAACCTGTTCGGTCATCTCATTGACTACTTTCTGCACTTTGTCGCCTTCGGAGGCGGCGATCCACTCCAGCCGGATGCGCTCATCTTCCACACCCATGCGATTGAGAAAGCGTTTCAGCAATTTGAAGCGGCGAAGGGCTTTATAGTTGCCTTCCTGGTAATGACAATCGCCGGGATGGCATCCCCCGATCAACACGCCGTCCGCGCCTTCGCGAAGAGCGGCCAGAATGAATTGGGGGTCGATTCGTCCAGAGCACATAACGCGGATCACGCGAACGTTCGGCGCATAGATCAACCGGGAGATTCCCGTCAGGTCCGAAGCGGTGTAAGTGCACCAATTGCAGAAAAAGGCGACTATTCTGGGTTCAAAACCCGTAGGTGTTTTTTCTCCGTTAGACATAGCTCAAAACTCCCTCGATTTCTTCGAAGATCTGTTCGTCGGTGAATAGATTTTGCGAAATCGCGCCGGATGGACACGCGGCGACGCATGTCCCGCATCCCTTGCAGAGCGCTTCGTTGATAATGCTCTTTTCACCGTCTTGAGTTTCGTCCACCTTTATTGCGCTGTAGGGGCACATGCTCACGCAGGTTCGGCACCCGCAGCACAGATCTGCGTTAATGGAAGCCGTATTCGGCTCCAATTCCACAAATCCTTTGTCTACGAGAGCCAGCGCCTCAGCCGCCGCCGCTCCCGCCTGAGCCACGCAGTCCGGGATGTCTTTCGGCCCCTGACAGGCGCCCGCCAAAAAGACGCCGTCGGTCGCCGTCGATACGGGCGCCAGTTTGGGATGACGCTCGGTGAACCAGCCCTGCTTGCTGCAGGAAATCCCGAACATGCGGCGAACATCGTCCGCATCGTCATGGGCTTCCAAGCCGACCGAGAGAACGACCATATCCACGGGAATGCGGCGAGGCACGCCGATCAACGTATCTTCCACGCGAATAACCAGTTTTCCCTGCTCCTCCGGAGACATCGCCCAATCCGTCACTTCGGCGACGCGGCCGCGTATGAAATGGTTCCCTTCTTCGAGCAGCCGGTCGTAAAACTCTTCGTATCCTTTGCCCGGCGTCCGCATGTCAATGTAGAAATTGTAGACTTCCGCGCCGGTTCTCTCTTTCACGAGATGCGCCAGTTTGAGCGAATACATGCAGCAAACGCGCGAACAATACGCGTTGGTTTTTTGGTCGCGCGATCCGACGCAGTGAACTATACCCACCGATTGAGGCGTTGAACCGTTCCGCAACTTGATCTCGCCGCTTGTCGGACCGGCGGCGTTCACCAGGCGCTCCAGTTCCAGACTCGTATATACATTCGCGTATTTTTTATACCCATATTGGGGAATGCGCTCGGCGTCGAACGTCTTGAATCCGGTCGAGAGGATAATCGCGCCGCATTCCACTTCTTCAATTTTCTCTTTTTGATCGAAGTCAATCGCGTTCTTTTCGCAGGCTTCGGCGCATTTCGACGCGCATTTGCCTTTCGTGAAGCGCAGGCATTGCGTGGGATCGATCAAAACCACCGGAGGGGTGGCCTGAGGAAACGGCATATAGATCGGCTTTCTCTTGCCCAGATTTTCGTTGAATTCATCATCGAATCGGGCGTTTTTAAACACGCATTCTTCGACGCACTGGAGACAGCCGATGCAATTTTCTTCAATCACATAGCGAGGCTTGCGTTTAACCTGCACTTTAAAATTCCCCGCAAAGCCATCTACATTCACCACTTCGGAATACGACCAAAGGGTGATATTGGGATGATTTTTCACATCCGACATTTTCGGCGTCAAAATGCAGGCCGAACAATCGAGCGTAGGAAAGGTTTTATCGAACTTGGCCATGTGGCCGCCGATCGTCGGTTCGCGCTCGATCAGGTACACATGCTTGCCCGCGTTGGCCATCGTCAAAGCGGCGTGAATCCCCGAGATGCCGCCGCCGACCACCACGACGTCCGGATGAACGTCGACGCGCTTTTTCTCCAAAGCCGAGTGGAAGCGAACCCGATGAACCGCCGCCGCCACCAAAGCCTTGGCCTTTTTATCCGCCTCATCCTTCTCTTTCGTCACCCAACTGACGTGTTCGCGAATATTCGCCATTTGGAAATAGAAAGGATTCAGCCCCGCATCCGCACAGGCTTTACGAAATGTATTTTCGTGCATGAGCGGCGAACAGGAGGCCACCACCACGCGGTTTAATTTATGCTCGCGAATATCGTCTTGAATCAATTCCTGCCCCGGATCGGAGCACATGAACTTATAATCGCGCGCGACCACTACATCTGGAAGATTACGCGCGAATTCCGCCACGCTCTCGCAGTCCACTTTGCCGGCGATGTTGATGCCGCAGTGACATACATAGACTCCAACCCGAGGAGCGCTTCCATTGGTTTTTCCGTTGCCGTTTTGGCCAGACATGCCGTCCTCCTTATTTCGCCGCCAGTGCCGGTTCCAACGGCACAAACTGTCGCTGCAAACCAAGTTCCCGTTCACCGAGCCCCAAGGCAACGCCCATCATCTGCGTGAAATACACCGGCGGGATGTCGACCGGATGCATGAATCGCTTGTTCATTTCGTCCTGGTAGCATTCCAAATTAAACTGGCAAAGCGGACAAGCCGTCACAATCGCATCCGCTCCGCGCGACTTGGCCTCACGAAGCAGAATGTAACTCAACCGCTGCCCTACTTCCGGTACAACGCCGGTCAACGTTCCGCCGCAGCAGCGCGTTTTCAACGGCCATTCCACCGCTTCGGCGCCGAGGGCGGTCATCACACGATCCATGGAGATCGGATTGTACTGATTATCAAATTCCGCATAAGGTCGTACGATTTGGCAGCCATAGTAACTAGCCACGCGCACCCCTTCCAAGGGCCGCTCCACTTTCTCCTTGATTTTGTCGACGCCGTAATCGTTGACCAATACATCCAAAGGATGGCGGATTTTCACTTTTCCTTGATATTTCAATCCGCCCACCTTCAGCGCATGGCGAATTTCCTTTCCTTGACCGTCTTTTGACTCCAGGTAGTGCTGAGCCTTCAACAAGACCAAATAGCAGGCGGCGCAAGGCGCAATGACATGGATTTCTTCCGAATCCATCTGCCGCTCCGCCAAAGCCAGGTTGCGGGAAGCTACGGCGTACGCCTTCTGCTCATCCACTGCCATGTACGCTGTGGCGCCGCAGCAATTCCAATCCTCAATTTCATCCATCGGGATTTCCAGCTTTTTGAAGACCGCCAGAATGGATTCTTCATAAGCCCGCCCGGTTCCTTTTAATGAACATCCTGGGTAGTAGAGATATCGCATCGAATCCTCTCACACTCTCCGGCGCATCGAACCGCCGCCTATTTTTCTACCGCATCAAGTATGGGCTTCAATTCGTTCATGCCTTTGATTTTTTCGATCTTCAGAGGCATGCGCCCTTTCCATAAAAGTTTCATCCCCAGAAAACTTTGCTTGAACAACTTGAAGGGGTTCGTCTTCAGAAACATGTTCATCAGGAGAATGCCTTCGTTGCTGCGCCCCCAACGGCGCACATTCTTGAAGAATTCTCGGGCCAGAACGGGAGTCGCAAAACGCTTGGGATACACTCCCTCTTCAATGGCTTTCTGTTTGAAGGCATACATCAACTGCGTGATTTTGATCTCTTTTGGACAATCGACTGTACAGGAATAACACGAGGCGCAGAGCCAAATCGTAAAACTCTTTAGCACTTCGTCCTTGAATCCTTCACGGGTCATTGCAACCAAGCGCCTCGGCGTGTAGTCCATATACAGACTCATCGGGCAGGTCGCGCTGCATGTCCCGCATTGGATGCACTGGTGAAGGTTTTCACCGCCGTATTTTTCGGAAATCTCCCGGCCGAAATTCATATCCAATTCGGCTTGGTACTTAATTTTGCGTTGCCCCAGTTTCTCTCTCATCGGGCATTTCTCCTTCCACACTTTGGCGCGGATGAATTCTGTCTTGTCCGTTAAATGCGGATAGTTTTCTCCGAAGAAATTGCGCTATATGGGGAAAGCCATTCAACATCCAACATCTCGACTTCACTCAAAAACGCCAAGATAGTGAAAAATCTAACTTTTCTGAAAAAAATACAATACATCTTTCGCTTACTGGATAATCGGTCAAAATTATCGTACTTTTCACATTCTATTTATGATGCCGATAAGCGTCAAGCACTGGAAAGACTCTTTTATTTGATCGTTCGATCTCCTAATCCAAGTCGAAAAAATGGCTATCTCTACTGTAGATATCATCCATTCGATCTTGACTATAATTACACAAATCAAATATTATTAATAACTTAAACAAAAACAGGATCGGGAAATTCCGATTAGGGCCATCTCATCAATCCAATCTACAACAAAATCCGCCACAATGCCGGCATCTTCAATTTTTTACCAAATTAAA
>JAFGTC010000046.1 GCA_016934335.1 Candidatus Omnitrophota bacterium
GCTGTTTTCCATCCGGCCGCCCGGAAAATTCCATCTGCAAAATGCCTAAATCCAGGCGCATTTGAATCTTGCGGATTTTAACGCTATTTTCAATAATGCGGACATTCACATCATCGGGATTGTATTCCCATTCTTCTAAGAGACGCGATATATCCACTTCATCATGCCTTTTATTAAAAAACACATAATCATATTGATCGAAACTTTATTAATTTTACAGTACGACGGCGCGTCAAAAAAGAGGAGAACTCCGCTTATTTCTGTTTCGAAGGCGTCAGCGGAGAGCATCACCCTCTCAACAGATAGGCCGCCGCCACGCCGATTTGTCCAAATAACATCATGAGATACATGTGCTTCCAGGAAACATGATTGGCTTCCGTGGCTAATTCGGAGGGGCGTCGTACGATCAGATAGGCGACGTAAACACCCCAGAGAATCATGAGCACTGCCAGCGCCATCAGAATGAACCGATCTCCGCTGAGCCATCCCATAAAAGCAGCCAGAAAGAGCAAAACAAACGGAAGCACAAAAAACGGCGAGATGATTTGCGCGCTTCGTTCAACGCCGAAGCGAATCGGTAATGTGATGCAGCCGCCGGCCCGATCGCCTTCTATGTCAGCGAAATCTTTCGTCGAAGCGGCGCCGAGAATATAAAGACCGAAAATCCCTCCGATAACCCACGGCTCCGCCTCCCACAGACTGCGCACAGCCGTCCAACCCGCAACGACCAGCAGGCACCCGCGCGGGATGGCGATGGTTAAATTCGCCCAAAACCAATGACGTTTGGTTCGAAAAGGCTGCCCCGAATACGCATAAGTGACGAACGCCGTGAAGATGACTATCCAAAAGAACTGCCAGCCGACCAGATAAGCTGTAAAAAAAGAGAGAAAATACAAAATAAAACAAAATATCATTCCTTGTTGGATGGATACTCGTCCCGAAGGGAACGGCCGGGTCGGCTTATTGATTCGATCGATTTCCAGGTCGAAATATTGATTGATGATGTTGGACGCCGCATTGAGTAAAGCGGCCGACAACGCGCCGGCAAGGATGGCGGGCAGCACGGATAAAAGAGAGACATCGATCAATCCGCTCCATCCGGCCAGCGCAAAAGCGATGAATCCAATTCCAGGCGCCAGCAGCGTAAAAGGCCGGCATAGTTCCCAGTAAGGATTTTGTGAGGCGTTTTTTCGGATGTTGTTCGTTTCAGTTGAAGAAGTTGAGTAATTTGTCATGGTCGTTCTGCAAAATTCAATAGGGAGATGTTTTTTATCTTTCTTACAAGTTATTTAAAAGCAAATCGCGGCGCGGATCAAGACATGCAAATCTTTCTACTATTATTTCAAGAATTATTCTTCCTACAGAATCAGATAAAATTCTGTTGATATTATTAGCTTATAATGATAAGCTGCATACTATACAGGATTATACCATCAGAAATGATTCCAGCATCCATCTTTGGTTAAACCGGTTGATCGATAGAATTTTATGCTCTCGGAAGTAACAGTCCGTATAACTGAATTTTCATTACCAGAATCGTGGCATTATTACCACGCTGTAGGTAAAAAAACCACATGATTTTCTTGACGAAAAATCAGTAAAATCTTACACTTTAAATGACTGGAAAAACGTGATTGCCATAAATAATTACCTGGCGGAAGGCATTGTGAAGTTTATTGCCGATGTACGAAGCAAAATCTTCCCTGCCGCAGGATCGATCCATCCGTCAATACATGGAATTAAAAAAATATTATCGATGGAAGACCTTCTTTTTTACTGGAAAAGAAGGGGGATAATTTCAATGATGCGCTTTATATCGCTGTTAGCCCTTTTGGCGGCGGTTCTGTTCAATACGGCATATGCCGATATTGATAATATCGATATCGGCGGCGATTTTATGTTTGAATATTTTTTTGGAGACAACTTCGATCTTCGCAGCGGCGACAATGACGAAGTCGATTTTTTGCGCACGGAATTTCATTTATATTTTCAGGCGGATCTCGATGACAACATCATGACGCGAATCACCCTGGAGGGCGACCGCGCCTTAGATTCCTACAACGCCGGCAATATCAACAACTTAGATGACGACATCGGCGATTTGGAAATTTTCATCGAAGAGGCGTTCTTCAAGATCGCCGACATCGGCGGCAGCGGATTTTCGTTTTCAGCAGGCCGCCAGTTTTTAAATTTTGGCGACGATCCAAACGGTTATGACTACAACCGCTGGTGGGGTCCAGGATTCATCATCGGCGATTCGAGATCGAACGATCCTCTTCTGCTTACTCAGTTGGGAAGTTATGAAATCGATCCGTTCGACGCCATCGTCATCACCCACCAGAGCGAAATGACCCAATTGGATATTCTCTACGCTCAAGACGTGGAGGACGATCTACTGGGCCCGTCGGACGTTCACGACAATGATGCATCCATGACGGCGATCTACGGCTCGTATTTCGGCATCGAAAATCACCAGATTGATCTCTATGCCGCCTACAACGACCAAAACGGACCCGCCGGCAGTTTGCAATTCGAAGGGGATAAATGGATTCTGGGCGGACGAAGCGCCGGCGACATCACCGAAGGAATCGCCTACAAAGCCGAATTGGCCTATCAATTCGAAGACAACGACATCAATCCGGATTGGGAGGCGGATGCGCTGTCGATTCAAAGCGGCTTGAATTACCACCCCGACTTGGATTACAACCCCAATGTAGGATTCTTATACACCTATCTTCAACAAGATGGCTATAACGGCGCCATGAGCGGCTTCAACTCTCCCTTTGAAGGGAAAACATACGGCATGATTTTTGAGGGGCTGGCCAAAGAATTAGGTCAGGAGGATCCATTCAATCCCTTCACCAACATGCACATTTTCAATGTGTACGGCGGATTCAACCCCCTCAACAACGTGGCTCTTTCTTTGGATTTTTATTATTTTCTTTTGGATGACAAAATCACCACGCCGGACGGCAATAAATCCAAAAAAGACGCAGGGATGGAATTCGACTCCCAGATTGATTACCAGTTCAATCAAAATCTGAACACCTTTTTCGGCGGAGGCGTTTATATCCCCGGGGATGCGACCGAAGAAGTTTTCGGCGAAGACGATCAGGCCTATTTCTTCCGCGCCGGCGTAAAAGTTACGTTCTAACGCGAGAAAGTTACATTCTAACGATAGTGGGTAGTGAGCAGCGGAAAGTGGATAGCGGGAAGTGGGTAGTCACAATCCACTTCCCACTATCCACTTTCCACTATCTCATTGCGTTGCTACCATGACGCTGAAGATCTCAGAAAAACATGTACACATTGAAAGATAAATAGGAGGCGATCATGGAGTACCGTATCGAAAAAGACACAATGGGGGAAATGAAGGTTCCTGTGGAGGCCTATTATGGAGCGCAGGCAGCCCGTTCTCTGGAAAATTTCCGCATTGGTTCAGAGAGAATGCCGCGAGAACTGATCAAAGCGTTCGGCATCCTCAAAAAAGCCGCCGCCATTGTGAATAATCAGCTGGGCGTACTGCCGGATGATAAGAAGGATTTGATCGTTCGCGCCGCGGACGAGGTAATCGAAGGCAAGTTGGACGAGCATTTTCCTCTGGTCATTTGGCAGACCGGAAGCGGCACCCAGACCAACATGAACGTCAATGAGGTGATCTCGAACCGCGCCAATGAAATGGCGGGGCAGCCGCGCGGCGTCAAATCGCCCATCCACCCCAACGACGACGTCAATAAATCGCAATCCTCCAACGATACTTTCCCGGCCGCCATGCACATCGCCGCCGTCATGGAAATCCACCGCCGCCTGATTCCTATGGTTCGCCAGTTGAAGGATACCTTCCAGAAGAAAGCGAATGAATTTCAATCCATCATCAAGATCGGCCGCACGCATTTGATGGACGCCACTCCCCTGACGCTGGGTCAGGAATTTTCCGGATACGCCGTGCAGCTGCAGCATGGATTGAAGCGCATCGATCATTGCCTGCCCCATCTGAACGAAATCGCTCTGGGGGGAACGGCGGTGGGCACCGGCTTGAATACGCCCATGGGATTCGCCGAGAAGGTCGCCGACTGCATCGCCGAACTTTCGGGGCGGCCGATTGTGACGGGAGAGAACAAATTCGAAGGTCTCTCCGCGCACGACGCCATTGTGGAAGCCAGCGGCGCGTTAAAGACATTGGCGTCTTCTTTGTTTAAAATCGCCAACGACATCCGTTTTTACGCCTCCGGCCCGCGCTGTGGAATCGGCGAATTGATCATCCCCTCCAACGAACCCGGCTCCAGCATCATGCCCGGCAAAGTCAATCCAACTCAGTGCGAAGCGATGACGCAGGTGGCCGTGCAGGTAATGGGCAACGACGCCGCCATCGGATTTGCGGGCGCACTGGGCAATTTTCAATTGAACGTATTCAAGCCGGTCATGATTTACAACCTGCTGCAATCCATTCGATTGATCGCCGACGCCTGCGAATGCTTCAACGAAAAATGCGCCGTCGGCATCGAAGCCAATCAAGCGATCATCGACAAAAATCTTCACGGCTCCCTGATGCTCGTCACGGCTCTCAACACCCATATCGGTTATGACAAAGCGGCCTCCATCGCGAAACACGCGCACAAGGAAAATCTCACATTGAAGGAAGCGGCCGTTCAGCTGGGATATTTGACCGAAGAAGAATTCGATCAATACGTACGCCCCGAAAAAATGATCGGCCCCAAAGAATAACCTTCTCGCCATAAAAACAACGATCCGCCGGGGCTTGCAAGGATTCATCTTTGCAAGCCCTGCTTCTTTTTGCAGCCGGCAGAGAAAATTCCATAGTCATTGTATTTTTCATTTGGTATACTGGCTTGATTTCAGATTATGTTCCGGGGAGAAAAAAATCATGAGATCTTTACGCCGACTTACCTTATGGATTCTCTGCTTCACCCTCCAACTGTTTTTAATGCCGATAACCGACATCCCACCGGCTTATGGCGCCGCTCATGCGGCTAATTTCGCCAATTACCTCTTAGATGAAACAGGCTTCTCGAAAGGAGTCTGCGCGGTTTTCGGCGGCGATGCGGATCTTGGATTGGACATCGCGAAAACCGGCGACTTCTTTGTGCATGTCATCGATCCGCACCAAGAGATCGTCGATTCGGCTCAGGAAAAAGTAGATGTTCAAGGCCGGTATGGAAAACAAATCATCGTCGAACAATGCTCGCTGAATCCTCTGCCTTACGTCGACAATCTTCTCGATGTCGTATTTGTTCCTCAACGAACCGCCGATAACCTCGACGATTTTTCCCTGGCGGAAATAATGCGGGTTGTTCGCCCTCAAGGCGTCATCTTTATGGGAAACGCCAATCCGGAAGGTTTGTTGACGGAGGAGGATTTGGCCGCCTTCGCGCTTACTGCTCCTTACGATGAAACTTCGTTGAAAATGGGCATGCAATTCATTGTTGGAGAAAAAACATGCGGCTTGTGGGTGATGATTCGCAAACCGGCGCAGAAAGGCGTTGACGATTGGCCGGTGTGGGAGCATGGTCCGGATAACAATCCCGTATCCAGCGATGAAGTGATTCAATCTCCCTTTATGACCAAATGGCTGGGAGCGCCTTTTTACAATACCATGCCGATGATCACCACCGCCTCCGGAGGCCGTTTGTTTTTGGCGATGGGGCATATCGCGCATCACGAACGCGAAGAACCATGGCTCAATACGCTTCTCGCCCGAAATGCTTATAACGGAACGATTTTGTGGACGTTGAAACTGCCTGACGGTTATCTGGTGCATCGCTCCGCCTACGCGGCGACTCCCGATACGTTTTACATGATCGATTTAGACGGATCGGGATGCCTGATGCTCGATCCCGAAACCGGCATGGAGCAAGGCAAAATCGAAGTTGCGGATCTTGTTCCCGGCCAATGGAAATGGATGACCTTGCACGACGGCGTTTTGTATTTCTTGGCGGGGAAAGAAAAAGATCCATCTGAAACAACGATCGTCCGAAGCGATTACACTCATTGGAGTTGGGGCGAATTAAGCCGGGGCTATTACACGGAGCGTGCGCCCTGGGGATTCGGGGACACAATCGCCGCCTATGATATAAAGAATCAACATCTCCGCTGGATGCATAACGAGAACCAGCCCATCGATTCCCGCGCCATGTCATTCGGCGGCGGCCGCCTGTATTTTTACGGCCCCGATTCGCATGTAGGCTGCTTGGACGCAAAAACCGGCGACGTGGTTTGGACGAACGACGATCCGACTTTACGAAAATTGATCGAGGAAAAAGGCCGGGGATTGAGCTCCACCCCGGGATTCCGAACCATGTGTTTTTCGGTTTACACGCCGGACGCGCTCTTCTTCGAAGCGCAGACGCGCATGAATATCGTGGCGGTTTCTCTTGAGGACGGCCGCTATCTCTGGCATCGCAAAAAATCGACTTTCAACCCCAATATAATGTATGTTGACGGCCAATTGATTGTGGGAATCGGCGAAGGGGGCGACACCCTGGAAGTCAATCCTCTGACGGGCGAAACCATCCGCGACTTGGGATTCAAGAAACGCTCCTGCGCTCGTCTGACCGCGACGCCGGAATCGTTTTTCTGCCGCGGATGGGTGGAGGGATTGACGCGCTACGACCGCCAAACCGGCGAAGTGCAGTTCAACGGCGCATTCCGGCCATCCTGCAACGACGGCATGCTTCCCGCTTTCGGCCATTTATATACAGGCCCGTGGCCCTGCGACTGCAACCTCTCCGTAATGGGGCAAATCGCGCTCTGTTCGGCGGGCGATTTTTCGTTGAACCAATCCAAGGACGATCCTTTCCGGCGCCGGCGAGGCGAAGGCGATCTTTCCAATGTGAAGCCTTTGCATACCGACCCGCGGGATTGGCCGACCTATCGAGGCGGCATAGCTCGCAACTCGAGCACGCCGGTTTCCATTGATGATGGAATCATGCAAATCTGGCAATATAAGCCGGAATTTCCTTTCGAACCCACCGTTCCCGTCTGCGCGGGCGATTGGGTTTTTGTCGGAGGGGATGACGGCAAAGTGCGCGCCATCGACGTCACTACGGGCGAATTGCAATGGTCGCATCGCACCAACGGCCCCATTTTGCAGCCGCCGACCATTTGGGAGGGCCGCGCCTTCGTAGGATCGGGCGATGGCTGCATCTACGCCTTGGAAGCGGCAACCGGCAGACTGCTGTGGAAATATCGGGCGTCTCCCATGGAGCGTCGAATCATGGTGTACGGATCGCTTTGTTCAACATGGCCGGTCAACAGCGGGATTGTGGTTCAAGACGGCGTGGTTTACGCCGCGGCCGGCATTATCGATTACGACGGCACCATCCTCCTGGCTCTCGACGCCATAACCGGCGACCTCATCTGGACGAACAACGATTCGGGGCATCTCGACGCGAATCTGCGAAAGGGCATTTCCGCCCAGGGAACCATGACCGTCTCCCAAGGGAAATTATGGATGGCGGGCGGCAACGTTCTATCCCCGGCCGTGTACGATCTTTCCAACGGCGCTTATCAAGGGGCAATGCCTTTGGACGGCTCTCCCCAAGCCAATCGGGGCGAGGAAATCGGACTGCTCGGCGATTCCATTCTGTTGGGAGGAAAATTACGTTATACAACCGGTGACAATGTCGTCGATCCCGCCCGTTTTGACGCCATGCTCTTTAACGAAAATGGACGAGCGGAGCGTTCCACAGCTCTGCACGACGGGAAAATACCGCCGGTTTGGAACGAAGATCTCTTGATTTACATCGACGGGAGGAACAGCGCGCCGGTATGCTGCTCCATGGAAGATGTTCTGAATTATATTCATCAGGGGAAAGAAAAGGCGACGGTTAACCCGGTTTGGACGGCGGATATACTCCAGGGAAACGATACCGTCGCCATGGCGCTGGCCCGGAATCGGCTTCTCGCGGTGCACAGCGCGCTTCGATTTCGCAGCTTCGATCGGCAATGGTTCCTCAGCCTTTTTGACGCTGAAGACGCTTCCCCCAAAGGGCAGTTCGCTTTGTCTTCGCCGGCGCTTACCGGCGGTTTGCTGGTGGATCGAGAAGGCCGAATCCTAATTGTTCATAAACAAGGAGAAATTACCTGTTTCGGCGACAACGAAGCGTTGCGAGCTTTTACATCTAAAGCGATTGAAAAAGGCGCTGGCGAGGAAGGGCGAAAAAAATATGCCGAACAAATGCAGGCCGCTCTTGAAATTGTTTATAATCCAATTGGCCGCAAGTCATTGATTGACAACTTAAAAGAACAAGGCATTCAAGTCGGTCAAAACGCCATGCGACAAGGATGCCTGGTGGATTGGCAGATTCTCGGACCGATTCCTTGGGACATAAACAATCCGCATGCGGACGAATCGCGCCTTGGCGCGCCAGACCTCCATCCAAAAAACAAATATTCGCTGAACGATCAGGACTATGATTGGCGCCCGTTTCGCACGCACATCGATCACGGCGCGGTGGCATTGGATCGCATATACGGCGAATGCCCGAACACCGCGATTTACGCCTATACGGAATTTTACTGCCCTGAAAGCAAACCTCTGCAACTGAAAATCGGCACGAATGACGGCTATCGCTGCTGGTTGAATGGAAAAGAAGAATCGACTTTCGACGGCGGCCGCGGATACGCCGCCGATGACGATACGGTTGACGTCATCGCGAAAGAAGGCGTCAATCGGCTGCTTTTAAAAGTGACTCAGCATGGAAATGACTGGACCTACAGCGTGCGCATCACGGATCGGAACGGGAAGCCTTTTGATTTAATAAAACAGCAATAGCCATTTCATCTCCCTGCAATTGAAAACGCGCATCAAATTTGATACGAATAGAATCCTTCTATTTTTTATACGATAAGGATGCGCCATGAACTCTTCAACCGATCATGTTGTCTCCGCTGAGCCTTCAGACGGCGGAAGCGTCGTTTATGTCTATTTATTGTCTTTTGTCGCTGCATTGGGAGGACTGCTCTTTGGATACGATACGGCGGTCATATCGGGCGCAATTGGATTTCTTTCCTCGCTCTTTGAACTGAACGAATACTGGCAGGGATGGACCGCATCAAGCGCATTGGTCGGGTGCATCGTCGGCGCGGCATGCGCCGGTTGGATCAGCGACCGTTTGGGGCGCAAGACGGCCCTGCTTTTTTCCGCCGTACTGTTCACGGCCTCGGCGATCGGTTCGGCGATCCCTCGAAGCCTTTCAGAACTGATCGTCGCCCGCATCGTCGGCGGCGTGGGCGTCGGCGTCGCTTCCATGCTGTCGCCTTTGTATATTGCGGAAACCGCGCCGGCAAGAATCCGCGGGCGGCTCGTGACCTTGAATCAATTCGCCATCGTGTTCGGCATGTTGGTGGTTTATTTCGTGAACGCGAAGGTGGCGGCGGTAGGCGACGAGGCTTGGAATATAAAACTGGGATGGCGCTGGATGTTCGCTTCGGAAACCTTGCCCGCTCTCTTATTTTTTGTACTCTTATTTTTTGTCCCCGAAAGTCCTCGATGGCTCACCAAACAGGGCCGCCGCGAAGAGGCGCTCGCGATTCTCACCCGCGTGGGCGGCCGGAGCAGCGCCGCCGCCTCCATGCAGGAGATTCAATACGCCATCGCGCATGAAGGCGGATCGATCCGCCAGCTGCTGAAGCCCGGTTTGAGAATGGCGATGATGATCGGCATCGGCCTGGCCGTCTTACAGCAGATCACCGGCATTAACGTAGTTCTCTATTACGCTCCGGAAATCTTTAAAAGCGCAGGAATGACCTTCACCAAGGCGATCAATGACACGGTGATTATCGGCGCGGTCAATCTGCTTTTCACCCTTATAGCGTTCTGGCTGGTCGACAAACTCGGCCGGAAAATCCTCCTGCTGCTCGCCTCGTTCGGGATGGGAGTCTCGCTGTTTTTGCTGGGCCTGTCGTTCATCATCATCCCCTTGGGTGAATACAAACTCTTTTCCATCAATCTGGGCTTCATGAATTTCGATGTAACATGCATGCTCTTTTTTGTGCTGGCTTATGTGGCGTCTTTTGCAACGGCGATGGGGCCTGTGGTTTGGGTGGTCATGTCGGAAATTTTCCCCACTCGCATCCGGGGCCGCGCCATGTCGATCGCCACGGTTTGTTTATGGATTTCCTGTTACGCCGTTTCTCAGTTTTTCCCCCAAATGCTGAAAATGCTGGGCGGATTCGTCTTTTTCGTCTATGCCCTGATGTGCGTCGCCGCCTTCCTCTTTTTCTTGATTTTCGTACCTGAAACCAAAGGAAAAACCCTCGAAGAAATCGAAAAAAGATGGTTGCCCATGGGGCGAACCGATTAGAACGAAGACAGGTTAATCTGGTGGCACGCTTTGCTTTGAGCAATACACAAGTTGGTGGTTAATCCGGTGGGCTACGCTGCGCTTTGAGCCCACCCTACCCATCTTATATATCGCCAAAATCCCCTGTCTGACCTTGAAAACTGTCGCCGAGGATGCCTTTGTCGCATGTCATGATGTCGCCGACGCTGTTGAGGCCGTTGGAGGAATCGTAGGCCATCCAATTCAATAGCCGCTGCGGCGAGTGAATATACCAGCGGTCGGGGCCCGGACTGCGAGCCACGTAGCGAGCGGTTGGATCGGCGTTGTCCGCGGCGCCTTGGTTGTTGACCTGCCGCATGTATTCGATGTTGCGGTAATGATAAACGCCGTCCATCACCGCCTCCCAGGCGGCGTTGGTGGGGCCGGGATTTTCTTGGGGAACGAAGGGATCGATAAAAGCGCTGGGGGATATATAGGCTATGGGAGTGGTCAAAGATCCCCAAACGCGGAAGCCGCGCTGATACACGCCCGCATTGGCCCACTCGTTTGGATCAAGAATAGGCCGGTTATGATCCAGACTATACATTTCAATCGATGTACGAATGCTGCGCAGGTCGGCCAGGCAGCGTGAAATTTTGGCGCGCACTTGTGCGTTCAAAAAGTTGGGAACCGCGATGGCCGCCAAGATTCCAATAATGGCGACAACGATCAAAAGTTCGATGAGAGTAAAGGAATTTCTCTGACTCGGCGCTGCGTTCATCCATTTTCCTCCCCAAAAAACATAGTGGAACAATTCATTTCATACGATCGAATCATAAATGTCAACAATCATTCGATCCTTTTATAAAGAGCGAGGCGGAGAAGCAATCCCCGCCTCGCTGAATGCACCTTCCGCCGATGAATATTTGCTTATTTCACATGGACGGCGATGGCTTTGCGCCTGGCCGTCTCCGATTTGGGCAGAGTGATGTTCAAAACGCCGTTCTTGTACTCCGCGGACGCCTTGTCCGCCTGAATGGAGGTTGGAAGCGTGATCCGCCGATCAAAGCGTCCATACCGGCATTCTACACGGTGAACATTACGATCTTTGTGCTCGTCTTGATATTTTTTCTCACCGCGCAGGATGAGAGTGTCGTCTTCCAGTTCGATCGAGAACTCATCTTTTTCCATGCCGGGCATCTCCGCCCGCACGACGATTTCCTGATCGTTTTCTTCCACATCCACGGCGGGCGATCCGCCGAAGTCAAAGGGGAAGTCGCGGAGCAGCGGTGCGAAAAAATCATCCTCTTCTTTGTCTTGTCTCTGAACCGGAGACCAACGAGAGAATAATCGATTCATCAGGTCAAACGGTTCATACCAGGGATTACGATTGCGAACTACGGGTACGCGAGTCATGGTTCGTTGCCTCTTTTTTTTAGATTGGGCGCTTCACTCTTCGATTGCGCTTTAAGGCGTAATGTTGACAGCGATCTTTTTGGTTTTGGCGCGCTCCGCTTTCGGAAGATTCAGTTGGAGTACGCCATGCTTGTAATCCGCGGTGATCTTATCGACATCGACGGTTTCGGAAAGTTCGAATTGGCGATAATAGTTGACGAATTCAAACTCGGCGTACATCGAATTTCCTACAGCATGCGATTTCGAGGCGGCCTGGAGCGTCAAAACGCCGTCCTTCACATCCACGGTAATGGAATCTTTTTCGGCGCCGGGCAGATCGGCCGCGACGACCAAACGATTGTTTTCTTCGTAGATATCCACGGGAGGCGCGACATAGCGCGCTTCCGAACGCGTCGTTTCCGTTGACTGCCTGACTTGACCTTCTTGTTGAGTTGGAACAGTTTTCTCGACCATGATACTTTCCTCCTTGGCGATCTATCCTGCTTTTCCTGTTTACGATACTTTCACTGCGATGGCTTTCGGCTTGGATTCTTCGGCCCGGGGCAGCGTGATGAGAAGTATGCCGTTTTTGTATTCCGCCTTGATCTTGTTGGCGTCAACCAGATTCGGCAGTTCAATGGTGCGGATGAAGCGGCCCGCGGCTCTCTCGCTGCGATGAAAAGCCTCCGGCTTGAGGCCGCCGGGCACGGCGGTTTTTTCGCCGCTGAGCGTCAATACGCCGCCCGTGATGGAAACCTCGAGTTTGGTGGGATCGATGCCGGGGGCTAACGCTTCCACATAATAGTTGTTCACATCGTCATAGAGGTTGATCTTCGGGTAAGCGCGCGCGCTGACGCCGGGCAGAAAGGCGGATCGTCGGCCGTTTTTCTCCATCGGCCGGAAGAATGAGCCAAACATCCGATCGATCTCGTTATGCAACTGATCCAGTTCGTAGAATGGGTGTCTGTAAGTCATTGCCTTTACCTCCTAAGATTTCTTTTATCAAGTACGCTTTGTTATGTTTTGTTTTTAATTCTGCCAATAAAGATATCAAAAAGCATGCCAAATCATTAAAATTAATGTTTTCAACATATTATATAACAATCAACCCTGCTAACAGGTGAGCCGTTTTGGCGCAGATGGGATAAAATGGAGAGTGCTCCCTCAATAAAACAAGAAAAAAAATGGCGGGAACGGATCAAACGGAATGGGCCGGCGTACAAATCCGATTGGAAGAATTAGAAATTTTTCGTCATATCTCGAAAACTTGTTTGCAAGGTTCGCGTCGCATCCCCGGGGACGCCGTCTCCGATCCTTTTTCCATCAACGCTTATGATGGGAGTGATTTCCGAAGTGGTTCCGGTCATCCACATTTCGTCGGCGGCATAGAAATCATCGAGAGAAATTGCGGCTTCTCGAGATTCCACTCCCAGCGATCGGCATAAATCCAGCACCGATCGGCGCGTGATCCCGGCAAGGACATAATTCGTGAGGGGCGGCGTCTTCACCACGCCGTTCTGCACAATGAATAGATTGCTGTGACTTCCCTCCTGCACGAATCCATCGCGAATGAAAACAGCCTCCGAAGCCCCCGCATCCAGAGCGCTCTGATGAGCCAGGGTATTAGGCAGCAATGCGATGGTTTTGACATCGCATCGCGACCACCGTATATCGGGCGTTGTAACAGCCTCAATTCCCTTCTCCTGCTCTTCCATTTTTGAAGTCAGGGGCCGCGCATAGGCGTAAACGGTCAGGGGGGAGCCTTTCATGGGAAACGCATGGCTGCGCGGCGCGACGCCCCTTGTTATTTGAAAGTAGAGAAACGCATCGCCTGCATCCTCCAAACGATTGCGCATCAACAATTCTTCGGCGATGGAGCGAATGTCGGGAACAAAGTCTTGATCGAATCGCAGGGCCTCGATCCCGTGCAGCAATCGCCGCCGATGTTCTTCCACCTTAAAAAGACGGCCGTCATACGATCGAATCGCCTCGTACAATCCATCGGAGAACAAAAATCCTCGATCATTGGGATCGATATGGACTTGGTCGTCGGATAGAAAATCCCCATTGAAATAGGCAATCATAGAAACGGCTCCTTTTTCCGTTGTTTATAAATTGCGATGGATGTATTGGCAGTAGAGCGCGGCCGCCGGATTGTGCCCCAACACTCGATCTTTGGCAATGAGCGTCGTCACCGGCGCCTGCGAGCGCATATTGAAAATTGCATCATGGCCCACGCAAAGCCCGCATAATACATTCAAATCGGTTTTGACTTGATTTAAAAACTCGGCCTGTCCCGCTGGATTGCACATCACTTCTTCCTGATCCGAATGAATCTGCTCCAAATCGAACGTGCTCTTGTAAATGCCGCCGACTTTGCAGCAAACCGATACGACTTCGAAATCTCTCTTGAACAAGGCTTCAATCTCTCTGGCTTCCTCGGATAATCCCACGCAAAAAGCCAACCCCAAGCGTTTTACGCCCAACTCTTTGGCGAACAAAATGGTTTCGCGAATTCGAGTCTCCTGGCAATAGTGCCTCGCCTCGATGCTCGCCGCCGCTCTCAGCAGCGTTTGGATTCGACCGTCCCGGTAAAATTCTTGATGAGCCTCGGCTGCCTGAAAGCAATCTTTGCCATTTTTACAATCTTTTGTTTTGCATACGGCGCAATGTATTTTGCGGGCTTTACTCATTTTGTCGTCAATCCTCCAGCGGAACTTTCTTACGAATATTTCTTGATAATTTAATAATGAAAACGAACGCGATTACTTTCCAAAACCAGACAACCGCCGTTCTATCGATATGCGCATGCCTTTCAAACGGAACGCGCTGTACATCATAGCGCCGGCCGGCATGAAATCGAATTACTGCCGCTGCGTTCAAATCTTGCATAACAGGCGAACAGCATTGCATCGCTCCCCGAAAAAATGGTAGGATGGATTGCTGAAAAAAAACAAAAATCAGAGGCGGCGATGAAACGGTATACACTATTTTCAACTCTGTGGATGAGTATTTTTCTCTTGAGTGCGAGTATGGTTATGGCTCAATATCAAACGCCGGAGAGAAGCGGCGGGGATAAACCGTTCCCATGGCCGGAAGGAAAACGCTGCGCCGTCAGTTTAACTTTCGACGACGCCCGCCTCAGCCAAATCGATGCGGGGATTCCTTTGCTCAATCAATACAATATCAAGGCGACGTTTTACATCTCTCCCAGATCTTTTCTTAGACGAATCGAGGGATGGAAGGCGGCCGCCGCCGCCGGCCATGAAATCGGCAATCACACGATGTCGCATCCCTGCACCGGAAATTACGCCTTTTCACGCGACAACGCTCTCGAGGATTACGATCTGGACCGCATCGCCAAAGAGATGGACGACGCCAACCGGTTGATCTTCGAACGCCTCCAGATCCCCGCTGTCAGTTTCGCCTACCCGTGCGGACAGAAATTCGTGGGACGCGGCGAAAATCTGAAGAGTTACATCCCTCTCGTTTCTCAAAAATTCATGACCGGCCGGGGCTGGCTCGACGAATCGGCCAACGATCCCTGGTTCTGTGACTTTTCGCAGCTTCTCGGAATGGAAAGCGACGGCAAATCTTTTGACGAATTGAAAAAACGAGTCGACAACGCGGCGAAAGAAAGGCGCTGGCTTATTTTAGCCGGCCATGAAATGGGAAGCGGGGGAAATCAAACCACCCTTCTTTCCAGCCTCAAAAAATTATTTCAATACGCGCAGGATCCCGCCAACGGCGTTTGGATCGATACAGTCGCCTCCGTCGCCGAATATATTCAAACAGTCAGAGCCGGTGCATCACGCTGATCTTCCAATGGAAAAAATCGATGCCAATCATGACGCAGGAAGGATAAGGTGAAATGAAATCCGCACAAGACAATCGACGATCCTTTTTAAAAAAGAACGCCGCCGGGATTGCAGGAATCGCTGTAGGGAAAACACTCTCTCCGGGACGCGTTCTGGGCGCCAACGAGCGCATCAACATCGCATCGATAGGCTGCGGAGGGCGCGGCTCCCATCTCATGCAGCTCGCATTGAAATTCTCTCGAGAATTGAACGTCAGCATCACAGGCGTCGCGGACGTCTGGAAGCCGGCGATCGAAAAGAACGCAGCCATTCTAAAAGAACAAACCGGCCGAAACCCCGTCGCCTCGCAGCGATACAGAGACCTGCTCAACCACAAAGACGTGGACGCCGTCATCATCGCCACGCCGGATTTCGCCCATTCCCCTATTCTGGCGGAAGCCGCCGGCGCGGGAAAGCACGCTTACGTAGAGAAGCCTATGGCTACTAACATGCGTGACGCCAACGCCGCCGTCGACGCGGTAGTGAAAAACAACATTGTCTGCCAGGTTGGGACGCAGCGGCGCAGTTCGATCGCCCAGCAAAACGGCAAAAAACTGATTCAATCCAACATCCTGGGCGTCATCAGCGAAGTGGAATGCTGTTATAACCGCAATACGCCCAGTTGGAGGCGCGGCTTCTCAGACATAAAACAGCAGGACGTTGATTGGAAGCAATACCTGATGGACCTTCCCGAAGAATCCTTCAATCCGCGCAGGTACAGATGCTGGCATCTCTATGAAGATTTCACGAACGGATTAGCCGGTCTTTTAGGCGCCCACGTGATAGACGTGCCCCTCTGGTATATGGACGATCCCTTGCCGTCGTGCGGAGTCGCTTTGGGCGGAAATCTTGTATGGGGCGGCGACCGCGAACTGGCGGATACAATGGAGGCTCTCTATCTGTATCCCAAAGGCTTCATGGTTCGCTTCGTCTCTCGGCTGGGGAACTCGCACGGAGGTTCGGAAGTCGTATTCAGAGGAACAAACGGCAGTTTCGATACCGGCTCCCTGACGGCGACCGGAGAAGGAGGCGCAGGCGACGATCAGATCACGAAGCCCATCCAAGCGGAAGGCGCAGAAAACGCCGGCGACTGGGCCGACGCCACTGCACATATGCGAAACTGGCTGGAGTGCATTCGCGCCGACAATCCCAAAACCAACGCCGATGTCCACGCAGGCTATGCCCATTCCGTCGCCGCGATCCTCGCTTATCAATCCATCAAAACAGGACGCCGCCTGGCCTATGATGCACAAACAAGACAACTGGAATAATCCGGGGAAGACTAACGTTTCATAATCCAACTTTTTTGCACGCGAAGGAATGGCTTAGATGCGAAAAATCATAACGCTATTCATTCTTGTTTTCCTTTTCAGCGTCTCCCCGCTCGCCAAAGAACTGCCGGACATCCGATCGGTCCAAACCGATCTGATCCCTCCCCCCATGACAAATGATGCTCCCGCCGCCGGAAAGAGAGTCAAGCAAACCGCTCAGGGATTCGAAGGAACAGATATTCATCATTCTCTTTATCTACCCATGGATTGGCGGAAAGAGGGTCGCTGTCCAGTCATTGTCGAATACGCCGGAAACGGCCCCTATGCCAACGAATACGGCGATATCTGCACGGGGAAGGTGGAAGATTGTAAACTAGGGTATGGGATCAGCCGTGGAGAGGGCTTCATCTGGATTTGTCTTCCCTATATCAGCAAAGACCATGCAAGAAATCAACTTCAATGGTGGGGAGATGTGGAGGCAACGGTCGAATATTGCATCAATGTTGTTCCCCAAATATGTCTTGATTACGGAGGGGATTCATCGAAAGTGCTGTTGGCCGGCTTCTCGCGCGGTTCAATTGCATGCAACTATATCGGATTGCACGATGATAAAATTGCTTCGCTATGGCGTGGATTCATCTGCCACAGCCATTACGATGGAGTGAGAATTTGGGACTATGAAGATTCCGATAGAAAATCGGCCATGGAACGCCTGAAAAGATTGAAGAATCGCCCCCAGTTCATCAGCCATGAAGTAACTGTCGATGAAGTCAGGAACTATTTAACCGACGCGCATCCGGAAGGCAGATTCACATTCCTGCCCCTGCCTTATAGAAATCATACGGACGCATGGGTGTTGCGAGACATCCCTGAAAGAAAACGTCTGCGCGAGTGGGTGCGAAAAGTGTTGGCTGAATAACGCAGGCGATTCGATCAATCACAGAATTAACGAAATTCCTCATAAACCGCCTGCTGAATTCCAGCGCGTGGATCCAACAGGGGCAGGAAGACTTCAAAGAACGCTTCAGCAAGCATCTCATTCCCTTCCGCGGCGGGATGCAGGCCATCGGGCAATATATCCGGCCCGGCTTCTTTGAGGGGGGTGTAACAATCGATCGTCAAGAGACCTCGCTCTTCCGCAATGCGTTTGATCTCCGGATTCAATTCATTAGGGATTCGATCCCGATAGATGAATCGGTCTCGAAATTGGCTGGCCATATATTCTCCCTCGGCGGGAGAATTGTGCGGAGGGATCAGCGAAAGAAGCACTTGCGTTGTAGTTCCATCGGAATTTTCATTGTGAACAAAAATATCAATAAGGGCGTTCAACCGCTCTACATAAGTTTTTGTCGGAGTTTCATCGCCGATGCGCGTATCGTTGGTTCCCAGCATGATCGTAGCATAATGGACATCGACTCGGTCTAAAATACGTTGCGCCGAGGCGCTGCTCCAAAATGCAAGCCGATCTCCCACCGTATCGCCGGAAACTCCATTATTCTGAAACCGAATTCCCTCCAATCCATAATCCTGAAATTTTTTGTTTAACAATTGAGGATAGTCGCTGCCCGATCCGAAAGCCTGCCCCCACGTAATGCTGTCGCCTATGCAATAGATCGTCGTTTGCTGCGTTTGAGCAAATGTGTTATTCATCGTTAAGACTAAAATAATGATTCCCGTCAGTACATATTGTTTCCCTGAATTCATGGGCGTCTCGCTCCTCTCTTCCTTTAGATCAAAATAAGTATTTCATTTCCCTCGATGCGGTTCGACCCTCTCCCATACAAGCGCGCCGGTATACGATTCCCCGTAAGCTTTCACGGGAGGCGTTTTTAACGTCAGCCGGTTTCCGGAAAATTCATAATAGCGCACCTGATCGATTCCGCTCCAATTCGGAAACCAACTGACTTCGATGTGATGGACGACTTGATCGCCGTCCACTTCGTATTTTCCGCAATAGGAAATATACGTATCCATCGCCGATGCTTTTTCCTCGGAATTTCCCAGGGAAATGTCGGGGGATGCAAACAGAGGCCGTCCGGCTTTCATAAAGTTCACGGACATGTAGCCGTCGTGATTATACATGATGTAACCGAGGCTGTCTTTGCCGAATGGATAGAGGACGTCGCCTTTCTCGCTCTTCATTTCAAAGGATATCAGTCTCCAGGTTCCGATAAATCTGTCCATCTCTAAATACCTCTTTTCATGTTATTCGGCTTCTCCCTTCAGCCATTTAGGATCCAGAAATTTGGGATTAGGGTATGTGTAAAATCCGCGTCCGGTCTTAACGCCCAGTTCTCCTTTTTCGATTTTTTCCAATAAGAACTTCGGCGGCAGGTCGGATTCATCGCGGGATTCGTCGTAATATACCATTTCTATATCCAGCACCGTGTCGAGGCCAACATAATCCATATATCCGAACGGCCCCGCCAGGAATTTCTCGAACATGGACCACATATGCATGCAGGCGCGATCCACGTCTTCGGGCGTCGCCGCTCCTTCGTCGACGATTTTAAGCGCCTCTTTTTTAATAGCCCGCCAGATCCGGTTATAGAGAAATCCCGTGCTTTCCTTTTTCAGAACGATGGGGATTAATTCGAGAGAGCGGGCCAAGGAGCAAGCAAAAGCGATGGTCTCATCCGACGTACAAGAGCCTCGCATAAGTTCAACAATGGCGGCGCCCGATCCGAAGAAATGCATGTTTAATACACGGTCTTTGCGCTTGACGGCGTCTTCGATTTTGGAAATGCGCAAAGACGAACTATTGCTCGCCAAAACGGCGCGCGGAGAGCAAAGTTCGTCCAATTGGCGAAAGAGGCTTCGCTTCAGGTCGAGATTTTCGGGAATCGTTTCAATCACAAAATCCGCCTGAGCCGCTCCTTCGGCTAACCTCAGGGTTGGATGGATGCGCCGTAAAACAGCGTCTTTCTCTTTCACGGAGCGATCTTGCGCCATCAAGACGGCTTCTTGATGCGAACGCGCGTTTTGGAGCGCATCGCTGGACGAATCCACTAACCAACACGAATACCCATGCACAGCGCACGAAAGACTGATCTGCTCGCCCATCACGCCGGCGCCGACAATGCAAACGGTTGTGATTTGTTGACCTTCCATAATTCCCCAATTTCATAAAACAAGATGGATACAAAATATCACATTCTAAATATAATAAAAATCCCATATCCAAAAAAAATGTGTTAAAATGCAATGAGTTGATTGGATGATTTTCCATGATGTGAAAGTATGCTTCTCTGATTTTATTGTGCATGCAATTTTTATGAATAGTTAGCGTATTCATCTCTCTTTTCCTTATGATGACTGGATTTTTGCTGATCAAAAATCATGCAGCGGCCAGGAGATAAGGAGCATGTTGGATCAGAGGCTTTTCAAAGTTTCGAGTAGGATGAAATCGTATTGCAGCATTCTATTCGTTATAGTTCTTGTAGTATGGAATTCGGCTCCCTCCGTTCGCTGCGATTCCGCCAGGAGTCTTCCTCAAGCGCCGAGTCTTCCTCAAGCGCCCGCTCCAACCAAGCCGCCCGTCTTTCCCATCGTCACCCCGACGCCGAAGCCGCCCGGCTTCAAATATTCATTCAGCGGCGCGCGGCTCGATACAACCCAAATCATTGATTCGATTCCAGGCAAGGATGTCGTACAAGGCGAATACTCGATATCCGTGGAATACCCGCCGGTCGATCCTTTGCCCATTCGCACGCAATTCGATCTTGTCGATAGTTCGGGCGGCGTTCAAAAAACATGGACGCGCATAGAAAGCCTTTCCAAACCCGGATCAAAAATCTTCACGCAAACCTTTTTGTATAGTTTGAGCTTACCCCCCTCCGACCGGCTGCCGATCGAAAACTACCGGATGCGAATAACCACGGATTTCTATGAGGATCCGAAGAAGCCATCGCCCGACGAACCTGTCATCGAGATAAAAATCCCAACCATCCAAACCTATACGAATGATCAGGACATTCTTCAGACATCCGGTTTATTGCATTTCAGCGATATAGAAACATCTTTGGAATCTGTATCGTCCTGGTCGTATACATCCCCGACCTTGCGCATAAACGGTCAAACCCTATGGGATCTTGGCGCAAGTTCGATTTCGGTTCCACTGACGGATATTCGCTGCCAGCGGAATGAGACGACGCTGGATCTCTCCGTAACAAGCGGCGCGGCTTTCTTCGATGCTCCAAGCGATCCCTATGCACCGATGGATTCGTTATGGAGTTACCGCTGCCGCAGCGGCAGTTTAACCTCTCTGGGGGCGACGGCCGTCGTTTCAGTCGGGCTGCCCGGCCGGTTGTCCTACCGCGAAAGGGCGGGGTCGGCGATTACGTTTTCAGAGGGCTTTCTTTCGTTGGGAGCCAAGAAATTAACGCAAAATATGCAGCTCTATTCAACGAATATAGTCGATGCAAATCCCCTCACATGGTCGGATGAAAGCCTGGGATTTCTTGTTCATTGCGATGGTTTTGTATTTGATTATCGAGAAGGATTTAAATTGACGAATCCTCAAATGGAATACAGATTCGCCCCCCAATTCAATGCAGGCGTCGGGCCGGGCGAACGACCGTCGAACTGCGCTTTTCTGTACGATGACTATTCATTCAACGGCGACGCCGTCATCCGCCCGAACGGCTTGCAGGCCAATCTTGAGTCGTTTTCCATCGATTATCAATCTTCCTTCCCCAAAGCGTCCGTGAATATCGACGAAATTACGTTGGCCCTCAATAACGGCCAAATAGACGCTTCC
>JAFGTC010000047.1 GCA_016934335.1 Candidatus Omnitrophota bacterium
ATTTTCAGATTGCCGAATAAGAATTCGTTGTTCGAAGCTCGTTTGGCCCGGAAGCGAACGATCATCATGACGGTGGCGGAGTTTTGGCCTTCGCCGACGGTATGGGTGATTTCCAGAGAGTGGAACTGGCCGTCGCCGATGGTTTCTTTGGGAACGTATTTGGTTTCCGGAACCGGTCGTTCAGGATAATCTTCGACGTCGGCGATGGCGTCTTTATCCTGATGATCTCCGTCTTTCACAGCGTACTGAATGTAGTTTTTGGCTTTGAAACTCTGCAAAGAGACGAACGGATCGCCTTCCAAAGCGGATGGATCGACTTCTTCGGCGTCAAATTTGTAGTCTAAAGAGATTTTGTAGGTCTTGCCGGCTTCCAAACCTGTCATTTGATGAGCCAGGTATAAATCGCGGACGCGATCATCGCCGAGGCTGGTTCGAGCGGTCAGAGCGGTTCCGCCGCCGGGGAGAGCCCCTTCTTCTTCACTGGTTTTGAATTCGCGTTTGGAAGCAACCCATTCGGCGCGATTGACATACCAGCCGTCCCATTCGGCGGGATCGAGTTGTTCGGCGGGTTCTTCCGCCGGCTCGGCCGGCTGCTCGACCGGCTGTTCGGCCGGCTGTTCGACCTGCGCCACCTGCTGCTCTTCGCTCGTATCCGTGGATGGCGTGGGAGAGCAGCCAACGCTAAGAAGCCCTATAACCAAAGCGACTGTAAACAACCCAAGAATGTTTTTCATTTTACCCTTCCCTTGATCTAGTTTTTTAGATTTCTCGAATGACGTATGGAGGCCGCTCAAGTTCGAAAACAGGAGCGCTTCCTTATTTAAGACATATTATAGAATAAATTGTATTCGCTCAATGTCTATGAATCCAGAGGCTTTTAATCAATCCGGTGAAAACGGTTTTTCTGAAAAATGAATGAAGAAAAAAAAAGGGGCGGAAATCCAATTCCGCCCGTCAGAGCATCCCTGGGAAAAGTTACGGTTGTGACTCTTTTTACCCGAAGCGATTCGGGATTTTTCTTCAACTGGCCGGTTCTATCGTTCTTTTTTTAGGTTGCTGAACAACGACTTGGAC
Organism: Candidatus Omnitrophota bacterium; assembly: GCA_016934335.1. GTDB lineage: Bacteria > Hinthialibacterota > Hinthialibacteria > Hinthialibacterales > Hinthialibacteraceae > JAFGTC01. The sequence goes on from JAFGTC010000047.1 coordinate 1,075, forward strand.
ATGGGCGGCAGCCGTTTACCGTCGTTCCGGCTTCGATCGGAGGCGTAGGAAGAGGAGGCGGAATTGGCGCTCGCCTTTTCAGCGAAGACCAGCTCTTTGATATCCTCCGCATCCTCCTCGACAGTTTCGCCCAAACCCTTCTTGAGGTAGGCCGGTTGAGATTTCAAAATATTTTTATGTCCCTGAAGGGAGGGTCGTTCTTCTTCGCGCCGGGTTTTGAAATCGACCTTGTCGGACTGGGTGGCGCCGGTGGCCAGGATGGTGACTTTCATTTCTTCCGACATGTCGGGATCGATGACTACGCCGAAGATGACGTTGGCGTCGCCGTCGGCCTTCTCGCGCACATGGCGGGTGATGGCTTTGTCGATCTCGAGAAGTTTGATGTCGGCGCCGCAAGTGATGTTGATGAGGATGCCTTTAGCGCCTTCGATGACTTGCTCTTCCATGAGGGGGCTGCTGGAGGCCTGTTTGAAGGCTTCATCGGCCCGTTCGGCGCCGCGCCCGTAGCCGACGCCCATGACGGCCCCGCCGGCGGTGTCCATGATGGCTTTGATGTCGGCGAAGTCGAGGTTGATTAATCCAGGCCGGGTGATCAAATCGGCGATCGATTGAACGCATTGTTTGAGGACGCTGTCGGCCACTTTGAAGGCGTCGATCAAGGTGGTGGTTTCATCGACGACGCTGATGAGGCGTTGATTGGGAATGGTGATCAGGGTGTCGACTTTTTTGCGGAGGATCTGTTGTCCCCGGTCGGCGTGGTTGCGGCGGACGGTGCCTTCGAATTCAAAGGGCTTGGTGGTGATGGCGACGGAGAGTGCGCCGATTTCGCGAACGACGTCGGCGATGACGGAGGAAGCGCCGGTGCCCGTGCCGCCGCCCAGGCCGGCGGTGATGAAGACCAGGTCGGCGCCTTCCAGATTCTGTCGAATGAGATCGCGGTCCTCCATGGCGGCCTCTTCGCCGAGGACGGGATTGGAGCCGGTGCCCAGTCCTTTGGTGACTTTTTTGCCGATGTGAATTCGCCGGGCGGTTTTGGCGCGCTGCAGAGCTTGAACGTCCGTGTTGATGACGACGAATTCAACGTCTTCGAGCGAGCCGTCGCCCATGGCGTCGACTGCATTGCTGCCGCCTCCGCCGACGCCGATCACCGTGATCTTCGGGCCGCTGCTGTTCATCAAGTTGGTGGGATCGTCTTCGGCCAACCGGATCATGGGCCGCTGTTCGATCAATTCGTTATTTTCGTTTTCCCCAAAATTCTGTTCTTCATTGAAATGTAACGGCATAATCTTACTCCTCTCTCTTATTATTTTTATACGATTTTGATTCCACTGGTTATGGTTTTGGTACTCATGGCCCCGCCCGGCTGGTCTGCTTGCTCATTGCAGGAGGCGGACTGCTGTAAGGGACTGGCTGCAAAGTCCATCGGACGGTTTCATGCGTTCTGGAGTATTGCTGCTTTGCTCCCATTACACTCTTCCCTAACCGGGTACAGGACAGCGGGGAAGAACCTTGTCAGAAAGTTTCCTGTATCCATTGTTTGATTCGCTTATAACAACTTTTCAGCCCCGATCCGTACGCCGCCATATGAGCGTCGCGCCGTTCATAGCCGTAATGGAGCAAGCCGATGACGGTGGCGAAGCTGGGGCTGGAGATTACTTCTTCATGGCCGACGACGCCGTTGGGATAGCCGATAATGGCGTCGCGTTCAAAGATTTGCTGGGTTTTTTCGCGAATTCCGTCCAACATGGACGTGCCGCCGCTGAGGACGACGCCGCCGTAGAGGGTTCGGAGCAGATCACGCGAACGTAGGCTGCGCATGACTTCTTCGGAGATCTGCTCGACGCGGGCTTCGATGATTTGGCAGAGGCGCCGTTTTTTGACCATGATGGTTCGCCGGTTTTTGAAGCGGATCACTTCGAGCGCTTCTTCTTGGGAGACGCCTTCCAGCCAGGCGGAGCCCGAATATTTCTTTAATTTTTCAGCGTTTTCCATAGGCGTCTGGAAATAGTGGTTGATATCGCGGGTGATGTCTTCGCCGCCGATGCCGAAGGTTTCACTGTGCAGAATGCTGCCTTCGTAAAAGACGAGAATCGAGGTGGTTTCGCCGCCGATGTCCACCAGGGCGACGCCGATGTTTTTTTCTTCGTCGCCGAGAACCGAGAGGCTGGAGGCGATGGGCTGATAGGCCAGTTCTTCGACGCTGTAGCCGGCTTTGACGACGCAGCGCTTCAGGTTTTTCAAGATGGATTCGCGCCCGATGATCAAGTGGACGTCCACTTCCAGCACGCAGCCCACCATGCCGAGAGGATCGCGGATATAGGGAGTTTCGTCCAAGCGGAACCATCGGGGAATGGCGTGGATGACTTCGTAGTCTTTGGGGACGGCGCGTATGATGGCGGTTTTGATGCTGGAGTCGATGTCATCCTGCGTCACTGCGCGGCCGTGCCGGGAGAGCACCAGGGAGCCGATGGTGTTCTGGCTTTGAATGAATGTGCCCGAGATGGCGATGACGGCTTTGTGCACTTCCAGTTCGGGAACGTGGTTCAAGGCTTTGCGGGAGGCGTTGGAGATGGAGGCGACGATTTCTTCTAAATTGACGATGCCGCTGGCGGAGAATCCGGAGCAGGGATGAATTCCATGACCCAGAATTTCGACGACTTTGCGTTCATTGCGCCGGGCGACTACCGCGGCGATTTTGGTGGCGCCGATGTCAATGGCCAGCATGGCTTCCTTATCCAACGATCGTTTCATCTTCAATTCCCTATCCATTGCACAATAAATGTTTCTGTTTTATCAACCGCGCAGCGCGGCGGACGGCGTCGTTTCTAATCCCGCCGCTTCAATCGATTCATGTTGTTTATACAAGCGCTCCCATTGAGCGCTTTGCGAGACGTCCGGCTTCACGGCGAATCCTTTTTCGGGGAAGCGGCCGTCCACATATACGGCGCGCAGATCTTCTTTTTCGAGAGCGCGCCAGAAAGCCAGTATCTTTTTAATGAGATCCGGCGAGTGAAGATCGTGGAGAATCATGACGCCGATGCGCCGGCGCATGTGCAAGACAAAATTGCGATCCTTTTGAAATTCGCCTTGAACAATCTCGCGGAAAAAATCGGGAGATTGGATTTGCAGTTGAGCCAGGAACGAAAGAACCGTCAGCCCATGGGAATCTTCGATGCGGCCGCCCGGGGTCGCCGGGAGGATGAGATCGCCGCTGATCATGGGAAGCGAAAGGACGGTTTGCGCTTCGGCTTCGCTGATCGGCTTCGAAGGGGAGGGATCGCAGAAGCTCGCGGGGGGAGGCAGGGCGACGCCTTCGGCGTCCAATCCCATCAGGGCGCCTGTTTCCGTCAGGTAAAAGGCGAGAGGGCGGCGTTCTACGATCTCAATATGGATTCGTTTGGGGGGGATGCGCTGAACGGATGCGCTTCGAATCGAGGGGTGGTTTTCGAGGCGTACGCTCATTTCATCCAAATTCAAAAGCCAGATGTTGGTCCCCGGGGCGATG